>JANOCM010000607.1:0-7233 GCA_031412175.1 Alphaproteobacteria bacterium | reverse complement strand
GGCAGGCGCAGCGTGTTGTCGCGGGCGAACTGCACCAGCTTTGTCGCCGGCAGCACCTTGCCACGCAGCACGCCGTTCATGTCGGGGATCAGGCATTCGACCTCGTTGATGCCCCGGGTGCGAATCCATTCGGCGATATCGGCCATAAAGCCCCTGTTTTTCGTGCCCGCGCGTGCCGATGACGGGCGATTTCAAGTGTGATAGCAGATGCGGTGCCGGTCAAGCGAGGGCGACTGCCGTAACGATGCCAGATCCGCCGCCTCCGGTGCTCCACGCCGAGATCTACGACCGGTTGCGCCAGCGCATGATCGATGGCGAGATCATGCCCGGCGCCGACCTGTCGACGCGCGGCCTGGCCACCGAAATGGGGGTCAGCCAGATGCCGGTGCGCGACGCGCTGAGCCGGCTGGCGGCGGAAGGTGCCATCGCCATCCGTTCGAAACGCCGCATCGAGGTGCCGGCGATGACCGCGGCGCGCTTTGCCGATCTGCTCGATTGCCGGCTGCTGCTCGAACCGGCTGCTGCGGCGCTGGCGCTGCCGCACATCGATGCGGCGGCGCTTGCGGCCTTGCGCGCCATCGATGCGCGGCTGGATGCGGCGATGGCGGCGGGTGATGTGACGGGGTACATGAAGGCCAATGCAGCGTTCCATTTCGGCATCTATCGCGCCAGCGGGCGGGCAACGCTCAACCGCTCGATCGAGGCGCTGTGGCTGCAGTTCGGGCCGTTCATGCGGGTGGTCTACAGCCGCTACGGCACCGCGACCTTGGTCGACCAGCACCGGATTGCGCTCGACGCGATTGACGCTGGGGACGCGGCGGCGCTGCAGGCGGCGATCGCGGCTGATATCGCCGACGGCATGGGGCTGGTGGGGCTGAGCGGGCTGTAAGGGCGCGGCCGGAAGTTGACGAAGTTTACCGTTTCGGCGGTTTTGCGCGCGCGACGTCGACATCCGCGCCCGCGTGATTTGTACTGGCTGGAATGAGAAAGAACGCTATCATCACCACCTAACCAATACGGTTATAAAAGTCAATCGATCGGAGCTTTTTGCGATGGCCTTCACGCTTTACGACGCCTCCGTCCCGGTGTTCACCAACGCGCTGACCGACATGCGCGCCTGGCTCGACAAGGCGCTCGCCACCCACGCCGAGGCCGACCTGATGGCGGCCAGGCTCGCCGACGACATGCGGCCGTTCCCGGCGCAGATCCAGATGGCGTCGGACGCTGCCAAGGGCGCCGTCGCCCGCCTTGCCGGCGTCACGCCGCCGGCGATGCCCGACACCGAAGCCAGCTTTGCCGAACTGCGGACGCGCATCGACAACACGCTGGCCTTCATCGCCAGCGCCGACCCGGTGGCGATCACGGACGGCGCCGACCGCCCGATCGCGCTGAAATTCCCCAACGGCATGGGCTATAACTTCACCGGCGCCGCCTTTCTGACCGGCTTTGCGCTGCCGAACTTCTTTTTCCATGTCACCACGGCCTACGCGATCTTGCGCGCCGAGGGCGTGCCGGTCGGCAAGGTCGATTTCCTCGCGCACCTGGGGCAGCCGGAGACGATGTAAGCCGGGCGTGCTCAGGCCCCGAACGTCATCCGGGCGTCGGCGATCAGCAGCCGGACGATCGGGTTGGGGAAGCGGCGCTCGATGGTGACGGCGTAGAAGGTTTCGGTGATGCCGGGCAGTTCGTCGGCTTCGATCAGTTCGCCGCTCGCCAGCTCGTCGCGCACGGCAATCGGCGGCAGCACGGCGAGGGCGGCGCTTTCGCGGACCAGCAGGCGCATCATGGCGATGTCATCGACTTCGGCGGCGATCTGCGGGCTGATGCCGAGCTGAACGGCGAGCGCGTCGAACCCGGCGCGGACGCTGCTGCCCTGGGTCGGCAGGATCAGCGGGTGGCGCGCCAGCAAGTCGGCAATGCTGCGGGTGGCGCCGAGCAGCGCCGGCCGGCCGACCAGCCCGACGTGCTGTTCGGACAATTTGTGCGCGATTAACGGCGTTAGCGCATCGATTTCCGGCATCTGGTTGGTCAGCACGACATCGAAATTGAGCGATTGCAGCCCGCGCAGCAGTTCACCGGCGCTGCCCGAGCGCAGGATGATCTCGATATCGTCGCGATCGAGTGCCGGCCGCACGAAACCGACCTGGAAATTGCGCGACAGCGTCGCCAGCGCGCCGATCCGCACCGGCTGCCGGGTCCGCGCGGTCTGCTGCAGCGTGCCGATCAGGTCGCGGCCGGTGGCGAAGATGGCATCGGCATGATCGACAGCGATGCGGCCGGCCTCGGTCAGGTGCAGCTGGCGGCCTCGCCGTTCGAACAGTTGCTGGCCGAGACTCTGTTCTAGTTTGCGGATCTGTACCGATAGCGCCGATTGCGAGACATTGAGCCGCGCCGCCGTGCGCGTCAGGTTGCCATCCTGCGCCACGGCCCAGAAATAGCGCAGGTGGTTGTAGTTGAGAGCGGCCATGATTGATGCATAAAACAGAATGATATCCACGAAACAATGAATTTTTCGGGGGTGCAACCATCCGCTAACACCGCGGTCGACGCCGATCATGGCGAATTGCGGGATGACCATGATGTACGATTTGCTGATCCTGGCCACACCGGCGCTGGTGCTGATGGCCGCCGCAGCCGGCTTTGCCGGAGCGGGTACGATGCCGAAGGCGGCGCTGCACGCCGTGGAGGCGCTGGTCATCGCCGCGCTGGCGGTTGCAGTGGCGGCGGCGGTCCGGCTGGTCGCCGCCGGGCCGGTGTCAGCGGTGCTGCCGGGGGCGGCGGCGATCGGGCTGTCGGTGCGGCTCGATGCCGTCAGCGCGGTGATGCTGCTGCTCGTCGGCTTCGTCGGCTGGGTCGTCGTGCGCTTTGCCGCGACCTATCTCGACGGCGAGGCCGGGCAGCGCCGGTTCATGGGCTGGCTGTGCACCACCTTGGCGAGCGTCATGCTGCTCGTCATTGCCGGCAACCTCGTCGTGCTGGTCGCGGCATGGATTGCCGTCGGCGTGGGCATGACGCGGTTGCTGCTGTTCTATCCCGATCGCCCTGCGGCGCAGCGGGCGGCGCGCAAGCAGCGCGTGTTCGCGCGCGCCGGCGATGCGGCGGTGATCGTGGCGGCGTACCTGCTGGCCGCAGCCTATGACACCGGCGACATCGCCGCGATCAACGCGGCGGCGCGGGCGGGGCTGGGCGGCGGCACGGCCGCGCTTGCCGCGCTGGTGCTGGCGCTCGCCGCGCTGCTCAAATCGGCGCAATTTCCAACGCATGGCTGGCTGACCGAAGTCATGGAGGCGCCGACGCCGGTATCGGCGCTGTTGCACGCCGGCGTCATCAATGCCGGTGGTTTCGTGCTGATCCGCTTTGCCGATGTCATGCTGCTGTCGCCGGCGGCGCTGGCCGGGCTGGTGATGATCGGCGGCTTCACGGCGCTGTTCGGCGGGCTGGTGATGCTCACCCAGCCGGCGGTCAAGACGTCGCTGGCCTGGTCGACGATCGCCCAAATGGGTTTCATGATCATGCAGTGCGGGCTGGCGCTGTTCCCGCTGGCGCTGCTGCATATCGTTGCCCATTCGCTGTACAAGGCGCATGCGTTCCTGTCGTCGGGGGGCGCTGTCGAACGGATCGCGGCGTTCCGCCGGCCCGGTATCGTCGCCATCCCCGGCCCGGCGGCCGTCGCCCGCGCTTTTGTCGTCGCGTTGCTGATCTATGCGATCATCGGGGCCGCGGTTGGGTTTCTGGGGCAATCGCCGCAGGCGCTGGCGCTGGGCGCCATCCTGATCTTCGGTATTGCCTATCTGCTGGCGCAGGGGCTGGCGGAGGCAGCGCCGGCGGCGCTGACCAAGCGGCTGGCGGTGCTCGCGACGCTGGCCTCGCTGGGCTATTTCGCGCTGCACGTCGCCGCCACTTGGGCGGTCGAAGGCAGCGTGCCGCCGGCCCCGGCGCCGGGGCCGCTCGAATGGGTGCTGATCGTGCTCGCGGTGGTCAGTTTCGGCATCGTCGCGGTCGGCCAGGCGATGTTCCCGCTGTGGGCCTATCACCCCGCCGCCGCCGGGCTGCGGATCCATCTGTCCAACGGACTTTATGTCAACGCCCTGATCGACCGGATGCTCGGCGGCTGGGCGCTGCGTGACATCGCATCTGCCAATCGGAGGGCTGCCGCATGACCACCGCGCCGGAAACGATCGACCAGCCGCTGCACGCTGCGGCTGCCGCGGCCGCCGCCGCCATTCCGCCGGCGTGGCCACTGGCGGCGACCGTTGCGGTCAACCCCTGGCTTGGCCAGACCGGCGAATCGCTGCCGATGGTATCGGCGCGCCTGGCGCGTGCTGCCGGCATTGCGATGACGATGGATCGCGGTTGGTATCGCACGCGGATCGCCGCGGGCGATATCGTCGATGCCGACCTCGCATCGGCGCTGGCCGCAGCCGATGGCTGGCGCCCGGCCGGGGTCGCCGCACTGAAGGCGGCGGCGGCAGAGCCGGGCCGAGCGCCCACGGCGATCCCGACGGTGGCGGAGCTCGCCGCCCGCGTATCGGGGATCGACTGGCCGGCGATCATCGCTGATCGCTTCGGTACCTGGGCGGCCGGTTGGTTCGATGCAGGCCAGGCGCTGTGGGCGGCACCGCGCGGCCGGTCGGCCTATGCCGCGTGGCGGTCGGTGGCGACGCATGACCTGACCCCGGAAATCCTCGGGTTGAAGGGCTTTGCCGCTCGGATCGCGGCGGCACCCGAAACGGCGGCCGAGGCGCTGGCGCAGGCGACCGCGATGCTCGGCATTCCGCCCGATGCCATGGCCGGCTGCTTCCACCGCGCGCTGGCGACGCTGGGCGGCTGGGCCCATGCCGCGCGCCACCGGCAGTGGCAGGCCAATCTGGCCGGTGGCGACGATGCGACGATCACCGACTTTCTCGCCATCCGCATGCTGTGGGAAAGCGCGCTGCTCGATCTGTACCGGCCGCAGATCGGCGAGAATTGGCTGGCGGCGCTGTCCGTCCATGTCATGCCGGTGCGGCCGACCGAAGCGCAGCGCATCGATGCCATATTGCAGGAGGCGGCCGAACATGGCGCGCAGCGCCGGCTGGCGGCGACGCTGGCCAGCCCGACCGTGCCGGCTCCGGTGGGGGCGCCCCGCCTGCAAGTGGCATTCTGCATCGATGTGCGGTCGGAGGTGTATCGCCGCGCGCTCGAAGCGGTCGATCCGCAGATCCGGACACTGGGCTTTGCCGGCTTCTTCGGGCTGACGGCATCGCATCACCGGCTGGGATCGGATGTCGCCGAACACCGGCTGCCGGTGCTGCTCAATCCCGGCGTGACGACGCGCGCCGGCGACACGGCTGCCGACCGGGCCGCCGACACGGCGCGGCGGCTCGATATCCGGGTGACGCGCGCCTGGGCGCGCTTCAAGCTGGCGGCGGTGTCGTCCTTCGCCTTTGTCGAGGCCGGCGGGCCGACCTATGTCGTCAAGCTGGTTCGCGATGCGCTGGGGCTTGCGGCCGGCGGCGGCAGCGACGATCCGGCGCCGCGGCCCGAACCGCCGCTCGATCTCGCCACCCGGACAGACATGGCGGCAACGATCCTGCGCGCGATGTCGCTGACCGATGGCTTTGCGCCGCTGGTCGTGCTGGCCGGGCATGGTGCCAATGTCGTCAACAATCCGCACGCCAGCGGGCTGCATTGTGGCGCCTGCGGCGGCTATTCGGGAGAGGTCAACGCCCGGCTGCTCGCGGGCCTGCTCAACGATGCGGAGGTTCGCAACGGTCTGGGGGCGCGCGGCATCGCCATTCCGGCCGCGACGCATTTCGTCGGCGCGCTCCACGACACGACCACCGACAGCGTGCGCCTGTTCGATGGCGATCATGATGCGCCCGGCCATCGCGCCGACCTGGCGGATGCCCGGCGCTGGCTGGCGGCCGCCACCGTCCTGGCGCGGACCGAACGCGCCCGGCGCCTGCCGCGTGGCGACGGCGCCGCGGCCATTGTCCGGCGCAGCCGTGACTGGGCGGAAACCCGCCCCGAATGGGGGCTTGCCGGCTGCAATGCCTTCATCGCCGCGCCGCGCGCGCGGACTCTGGGCCGCGACCTGCAGGGCCGCGCCTTCCTCCATGATTATGACTGGCAGCGTGATGAAGGCTTTGGCGTGCTCGAGCTCATCATGACCGCGCCTGTGGTCGTCGCCAGCTGGATCAGCCTGCAATATTATGGATCGAGCGTGGCGCCCGAACTGTTCGGCGGCGGCAACAAGCTGCTCCACAATGTCGTCGGCGGCTTTGGCGTTGTCGAAGGCAATGGCGGCACGCTGCGCACCGGCCTGCCGTGGCAGTCGGTGCACGACGGCCAGGCGCTGGCGCATGAACCGCTGCGGCTAACCGTGTGCATTGCGGCGCCGCGCGAGGCGATGACCGCGATCCTCGAACGCCACCCGGGCGTGGCGGCGCTGTTCGACAATCGCTGGCTGCACCTGTTTGCGCTCGATGATGCCGGCCGGATGGCGTGGCGCTATGCCGGGCAATCTTCATGGGTTGAAACCGGCGCAGACGCGGTTGGCCAGGCGCCCGCCGATATCGCCGCCTGACCGCGCGCGCTTGGCCCGATCGCAGCAGCGCCATGAATCACGAGCCCGAAACCGTCATCGCGATCACCAACGCGCGGATCCGGCACCTGCTCGACAGCCCGCATGTCAGCGACTGGCTGAAGACGGCATTGCGCGCCGCCGATGGCCATGACCCGATCACGCTGCGCAACGAGATCGAGATCCTGCGCCACCTGATCGCGCCGATCGCCCGTACCGATGCCGACGTCGCGATGGCGCCGATCGCGATCGAACGCCAGCGCCGGCTATAGCGCCCGCAGCGCCGGCTCCGCCGTGGTCAGCGATGCGCCGATGGTATCGACCAGCGTGTCGATTTCCGCCTCGGTTATGATCAGCGGCGGTGACATGACGATGGAGTCGCGCACGCCGCGCACCATCAGCCCGTTGGCGATGCAGATGTCGCGGACGGTGTAGCCGGCGTTGCCGCCGGTGCCGAAGCGGCGATTGGTGCCGGGTTCGCTGACGATCTCGACGGCGCCGAGCAGCCCGAGCGAGCGGGTTTCACCGACAAGGGGATGGCTGGCGGCGAGGTCGGCGAGGCGCTTGGCGAGGTACGGCCCGGTGACGTTGCGGGTGCGCTCGACCAGGTCCTCGCGCTCGATGATCTCGAGGTTCTTCAGCGCGACGGCGGCACAGGTCGGGTGGCC
>JANOCM010000606.1:0-5023 GCA_031412175.1 Alphaproteobacteria bacterium | reverse complement strand
CCCAATTCCATGGTATCGGAGGCAACATTGTCCGCCAGCAACATACGACAAATGGGGTCTGGGGCCTGCGGCCCCAGCCGCCGGAGGCCCTGTTTCAACCTTGATGAAATCGACCCTAGGAATGCGTCAGGCACCGGATCGCAAAACCGTCAAAACAGTGACTTTCGTCAACTTCCGAGGCCATCGCACTCTAGAATTTGATCGCCGCGCCGATCGTCCCGCTGGTGCCGACATCATAGAGGTTGAAGAACACCTTGTTGGCGCCGCTTTGCTGGAATTCCTGGTATTTGGTGCCGGTGATGTTGCGGATTTCCAGCTTGAGTTCGATTTCCTTGCCGGCGACTTTAACGCCCTGGCGGGCGACGAAATCGAGGTGGATGCCGGGCTGCTCGATGATGTCGGGCTGGCCGCTGGCGCCGCGGCTGGTGACGCGCTTGCTGGCATAGGTGAACAGCAGCGTCTGTTGCGACAGGCCGTCGAAATCCTCGAGCCCGATCTGCAGGTTGACCAGGTGATCCGACTGGCCGGTCAGCGGCGCGCCGTTGCGGAAATAATCGGTTGCCGCCGTCGACGAAGCGGCGAACACCGCCACCGTGTCGTCGGGACCGACCTTCAGCTTGGATTTCGTGTAGGTGTAGTTGGCGATGAGGACGGCGCGGCGCGAGGCCCAAAAGGCACCGTCGGACAAGGTGTCGAGGTTGAAATATTTCTGGGTTTCGAGCTCGACACCGTAGAGATCGGCCTTGGGAGCATTGGCAAAGCTGGTGACGACAAGGTTGTCGCTGAAGCTGGCGAAGGTTTCGATCGGCTTGTCGATCCGCTTGAAGAAGCCGGCGACCGAGACGCGCTGGTCGGTATCGAAATACCATTCATAGCGGGCTTCGGCGTTGTAGAGCTGGCTGTCGACGAGCAGCGGGTTGCCGCGATACAGGCGGTTGGTGTCGGGATCGAAGAACAGCTGGTAGATCAGCTCGCGGAACTGCGGCCGCGCGATCGTCTTGGAGGCGTTGACCCGCAGCTGCATCTTGTCGGCGAGCTGCCAGGTCAGCGTCGCCGCCGGCAGCCAGTAATTCTTGTCGAGGCTGGTGCCGGCCAGCGACGCCGTCGGCACGGTGAAGACCTGGACCGGCGTCACCGTCTGCTTGGCGGTTTCATAGCGGACACCGGCGTTGAGGCTGAGCGTCGAGGTCAGCTCGGCCTGGATCTGGGCATAGCCGGCATGGGTACGCAGGCCGGCGTCGAACACCGGGTTGGCCTCGTTGGTGTCGATCAGCGAGATGCCGTAGAAGTTGATGACCGATGGCTGGAGCAGCAGATCGGGGCGGAACAGGCCAATGCCGGTCGGGAAGTCCGATGGCGCCGAGAACAGAAAATCGCGGCGTTCGGTGCGGCGCTTGGTATCGGTATAGGCATAGCCGATAGTGGCGGTGATGTCGGGGGTTATCTTGTAGGCCAGGTCGATGCCGCCGTGCCACAGGTCTTCATTGAGATTCGAATAGCTGGCGGTCGCATTGCCGCGCTGGCCGTTGTTGAGCCGATTGGTAAAAAAGGCGCCAAAGGGATCATCGGGGCTGTTGGTGCGCAAATATTCGAAGCTGAGCTCGTTGGGTGCCTCACGCTGCGAATTGGCATAGCCGCCACGGACATCGAGGCGGAGCTCGGGCGTCAGCTTGAACTCGCCGGTCAGCTGGGTGTCGATCAGCTGGCGTTCGTACCAGGCGGTATCCTGCTGCTGGAGCGTCGCGATCGGCGATGTCGTCTGGCGTGTGCCGATGCCGATGCGCGCCTGCTTGAGCGTGTCGCGGATATACAGGTTGGTCCAGCGCAACTTGTTGTCGCCGAATTCGAAGCCGATGCCGAGCAGGCCGTTGACGACGATACGGTCGTCGGTGATGACGCGCTGGAAATCGAGCTCCTTCTGCGACAGGTCCTGCGAGGCCGAGGTTTGCTGGGTGACGTCGCGGGTCCGCCACGTGTTCTTGTAGCCGAAATTGGCGATGATCCCGAGGGTCGAATCGCTGCCGACATCCCATGAGGTGCCCGCGGTGATCGTGGCCGAACTATTGGCCGGGATATTGGTGTTCTTCTGGACGAGCACGTCCTTGGCCCGGACCAGCTGGCTGGCGATGGCGCGGGTATCGACATTGCCCGAGCTGATACGCTCGCCGCTGGCCAGATAGGCGGCCAGCGCCGGCGGCGTGTTGCGGCTACCATTGTCAAAACCGGTCCAGTCGCTCTTGCTACCATAATAAGTATAGCCGAGCTGACCGGTGGTGACGGTGTCGCCGCCGATCGAGCCGCCGATCGAAATGAACGGCTCCTTCGGAATCGCCTTGGTCGTCAGGTTGATGACGCCGCCGCCGAATTCGCCGGGGAAGTTGACCGAATAGGTCTTTTGCACCAGCGACGACGAGATCACGCTCGTCGGGAACAGGTCGAGCGGCACGACGCGCTTGAGCGGTTCGGGGCTGGGCAGCGGCGAGCCGTTGAGCAGCGCCAGCGAATAGCGGTCGCCGAGACCGCGGACATAGACAAAGCCGTTGCCGACGACACTGAGGCCGGTAACGCGGCTCAAGGCACCGGCAATGTCGCCCTCACCGGTGCGGGCGATATCTGCGCTCGACAGGATCGACACCACCTGCGGCGCCGATTTGGTGATGTTGCGATCGCGGCGACCGGTGACGACGATTTCATTGCTGGCGCCGGGGATCGAGATGTCGACAGCCTCTTCGGCCGGCGCTTCCTCGGGCGTCGGGGCCGCGGCGGTGGGTGCTGGGGCAGCGGGCGCGGCCGGCGCGGGGGCCGACTGGGCCCACAGCGCGGCCGGAGCGACCAGCGCCGAAGAAACGAGCAGCAGGCTCGCAAGGTGCAACGGCCTCGACATCAGCAGTCCCCAGGTGGCAATTTAGAAAGAAGAGTGGAGTGATGCCCTGCGGCCGCACTCCACCCCCAGCAGTTCACAGATCAGTAGGTGGGAAGCGCGGTGCACAGCCCGGTGTTGCCGGCGCCGAAGTCGGCCGTACTGCTGTTGCAGGTCCAGCTGCGGTACCAGGTGTCGGTCGAATCCTTGACGGCACCGATATAGGTGGTGACGTCGAAGAAGGCGTCGATGGTGCTGGCGTTGAACGGGGTCACCGCGGTTTCTGTCGCGCCGTTGATGAAGCCGCCGGTCAGCGTCGGCACATAGGTATCGCTGTTGCCGTTGGTACCGGGGCCGAAGATCGCTTCGACCTGGCTGGCGGTGACGCCGTTCGAGCCGATGTACTTCGTGGCGGCGCACTGCATCAGCACTGCGCGGAACACCGGCGCGCCGGCTTCGTCGATCGCCGCGTCGGCGGTGGTCGAAGCCGTCTGGGCCCGGCTGATGCGCAAGCACGGGTTGAGCGGGTTGCTGGCGAGAACGCTGTTGACGATCGTGTAGTCGGTACCACCGCGCAGCAGTATCGACGCCTGGTTGGTCGCGGAATTGACGAAACGCTGCGAGAAGGTGAAATTTGCAATTCGAGTGTTCTGGCGCGGGATGTTGCCGTCGACGGCATTGTCCGAATCAGCTTCGATCATTGAATCGCCGACAGTTGAGCGCTGAACGACGATACCGTATTGGAAATTAGCCTTGATGCCGACATCGGTGTCGAGGTTATCGTCTTCGGCACCAACGGCGATGAAGTATTTCATGTTGACGCGGCCCCCGAAGAATTCGGCAGCATCGTCAGAGCTGTTGAACGACATGATGTGGTCGAGCCGGGTGCCGGTCCCGGTGCCTTCGGTCGTCAGCGACTGGAGTTCGCTGTTGGCCGACAGGATGAAGCCCGAGTACCGGATCTGCACATAGCTAATAGTGCCGCTGTTGTCAGTGTTGGTGGCGCCGCCATACCGCGCCGGATCGACGGCGCCTTCAGTCTGGCGTTCGCAGGCGACGGTGCCGGGCGCGGCGCCGCTGGCTTCGCAATCGGTGATCTGGGCGCGGCCCATCAGCACGACGCCACCCCACTGGCCCGACGAATTGTCGGTGCTGAGGCCGAGGACGTTGTCGCGGCTGGTGAAGATGATCGGCAGTGCGGCGGTGCCAACGGCATTGATGCGGTTGCCGCGATTGACCGCAAGCCACGACACGCCGGTCCCGGCAAAGACAATGACGCCCGGGTCGATGGTCAGCGTGACGTTGGTATCGGTGGCGCCAGCGGTCGGGCCGCCATCGGTGCCGACATCGACACGACCAGCCAACTGGTACAGCAGGCCCTTGATTTTGGGCAACTGGATGCTGCGGTTGATGCGTGCCGGCAGGCTGCAGACGCGCCAGGTGCCTTCGGGGCCGGTGATCGTGCCGGCATCGGTCAGGCCTTGCGAATCGGCGATCGTCGGGCAGCCCGAAGCGGGCGTCACCAGCGTCGGCGTCGGCGTCGGCGTCGGGGTCGGGGTCGGGGTCGGAGCAGGATTGTTGATGGTGATGTTGCCGCCGCTGCCAGGCGAGGCGATATCATTGGCGCCGTTGCACGCGGCGACGGTCAGCGCACCGCCAAGCATCAGAATGGCACGCGTCTTCATCATTGTCATCGCTCCTGCTGTCGATCCGCGCGGCGTCATGCCGCTCCGTGACGTTCTGCCTCTCCCGTTAGTTGGCCTCCGTGACACAAATGTTACGAGCGCATGACGAGTTGGAGACGAATTGTAAGCGTCACCGTATCGCGAAACTTGCAATGCCGCGCTGACGTCGCGCGCCGCGCGTCGCTGGCCCTGGCAAAAACGCCATGTTTCCAGTCAATGATTTCAATCGTTACGCCCGGAACCCACAGGTGCTGCGGCGGGTCAGCCCGGCGTGGTGCAGGTCAAGATTGCTGGAAAGCGTTGCCCGGGAGCAACAGACCTGCGATCGCCCCGGCGCGGTGCCCTGTCAGCCGCCGCAGCCGATGATCCCGGCCACCGGAGCCACCACAGCAGCGCCATCGCTGCCGGTCACGGTGATCACCCCGTCGCGGATGATGGCGCCGCCGGCGGCCGCGTCGTTGGCGACGATCGCCACGGA
>JANOCM010000605.1:0-1549 GCA_031412175.1 Alphaproteobacteria bacterium | reverse complement strand
CGCCGGCAACGCGGATGCGCGTGCCATCGTCGACCCCGCGGGGGATGTTGACGTTAAGGGTCTTCTGCTTTTCGACCCGGCCGGCGCCCTTGCAGCTGTCGCACGGGTCGGCGATGACCTGGCCGGTGCCCTGGCAGGCGGGGCAGGTGCGTTCGACGGCGAACAGCCCTTGGCGCATCGCAACGCGGCCCTGGCCGCCGCAGGTGGCGCAGGTGCGCGCCGACGTGCCGGGCTTGGCGCCGCTGCCGCTGCACGGCTCGCAGGCGGCGGCGACTTCGATGGTCAGCGTCGCTTCCTTGCCGGCGAAGGCCTCTTCCATCGTCATCTCGAGGTCATAGCGCAAATCCTGGCCGCGCGCCGCGCCGCCGCGGCCGCGTTGCTGGCGGCCACCGCCCATGAATTCGCCGAAGATGTTCTCGAAGATGTCGGAAAAGCCGCCGAAATCCTGCGCACCTCCGAACCCGCCGCCACCGCCGCCCGGTTGCGTGAAGGCGGCATGGCCATAGCGATCGTACGCCGCGCGCTTCTGCGGGTCCTTCAGCACGTCATAGGCTTCGCTGATCGCCTTGAAGCGCTGTTCGGCAGCAGCATCGCCGGGGTTCTTGTCCGGGTGCCATTTCATCGCCAGCCGGCGATATGAGGACTTCAGCGTCGAATCATCGGCGCCGCGCTGGCATTCCAGCAGCTCGTAATAGTCGATATCGGTGCTCATCGGGCCCTGCTGCTCCCCTCCCGCCTGCGGGTGGGGTCGGGGGTGGGGGTGTGCCCGCCCCAGCGCACACCACCAACCGCGGACTCCCCCACCCCCAACCCCTCCCGCAAGGGCGCCCATCAAAGTATTACTTTGATGGGACCCAAGCGAGAGGGGAGTTCTTGCTGCTTACTTCTTGTCGTCCTCGACATCCGAGAATTCGGCGTCGACGACATTGTCGTCCTTGGGCGCCTCGGAATCCGGCGACGCCGCCTTGGCCTGCTCGGCGGTGTAGATCGCCTCGCCCAGCTTCATCGCGGCGTTCGACAGCGTCGTCGTCTTCGCCGTCAGCGCGTCGGGGTCGCCGACATCGAGAATGGCCTTCAGATCGGCGATCGCCGTCTCGATCTCGGCCTTCACATCGGCACCGACCTTGTCGCCATGCTCGCCCAGCTGGCGCTCGGTCGAATGGATCAGCGAATCGGCCTGGTTGCGGGCTTCGGCGACGGCACGCCGCTTCTTGTCTTCCTCGGCGAACTTTTCGGCGTCCTTGACCATCTGCTCGATGTCGTCCTTCGACAGGCCGCCCGACGGCTGGATGCGGATCTGCTGCTCCTTGCCGGTGCCCTTGTCCTTGGCGTTGACCGCGACAAGGCCGTTGGCATCGATGTCGAAGGTAACTTCGATCTGCGGGATGCCACGCGGTGCCGACGGAATGCCGACAAGGTCGAACTGGCCGAGCAGCTTGTTGTCCGCCGCCATTTCGCGCTCGCCCTGGAAGACGCGGATCGTCACCGCCGACTGGTTGTCGTCGGCGGTCGAATAGGTCTGCGACTTCTTGGTCGGGATCGTCGTGTT
>JANOCM010000604.1:0-3059 GCA_031412175.1 Alphaproteobacteria bacterium | reverse complement strand
CCAGCGCCGCGTTGTCACAAAGCGCACATCGCCCGGCGCGAGCGCCGTCAGCCGGCCATCGGCGCCGCGATACGACCCGCCCGCCCATAGCGCCGCTCCGGCCTTGTCGCGGATGCGGAACAGCGTCAGCGCGCCGCCATCGTCCATGTTGAGCCCCAGCCAGTCCCAGCCGACCGCCTGCGGGTTCAGATAGGACGACGACCATTCGCGATCGAGCCAGGCGCTGCCGGTGACTTCCACCTTGCGGCTGTTTTCGATCAGCGTTCCCTTCACCTTCAATTGCGGCAGGCTGTAATAATGGCTGGCATCCCCAGCCGCCGGTCCCTTGCGGCTGAAGCCGCCCTGGCCTTGCAGCAGCGGCGGCTGCGTCGGCACCAGCGCCAGATCGAGCGCATAGCCGTCGCCCTGCACCCGGGTGCGGAAAATGCCGTCGGCGCCGCGCCGCATCGACCAGTCATCGATATGGACGTCGGCATCGCTGGTCGCCGCCTCGGCCAGTCCGAAGCCGGCACGGGCAATCCGCTGGTCATGCCGCAACCGCCCGCGTTTGGGATCCGACAGCGCCGCATGGGCAAACAGCACCTGCCGCGGTGCAAAGGCGCTGGGGTTGGCGTCGCCCACCGGCGGCCGGGTGCGGAAGAACGTCACCTGGAAACCGCGCTGCGTGCCATCCGGCAGCTTCAGCCAGCCGGTCGCATACCACCATTCGGTGCGAAACGCCGGGTGCGCGCCGTGATCGCGCGGGAAGGTGATCGCCACCCCCGGCCGCACCGGCGCATAATCCACCGGCGCTGCCGCCAGCAGCAACAGGGCGAGCAGCCACCTCACCAATCGTCCCTGACCGCCCGCACCGCATCCGCCGACAGCGCCTGGCGCCCCGCCAGCACTGCCGTCCCCGCCGCTGCGCCGACCAGCGCCACCGCCAGCGCGCCGAACAGCGGCCAGGGCAGCCGCGTGTCCATCGTCCAGTGGAACGACTGCGGGTTGACGACATGGATCAGCACCTGGCTCATCACCATGCCCAGCCCCAGCCCGGCAACGACGCCGACCGCGCCCAGCAGCGCGCCTTCGGCCGCCAGCATCGCCATCACCTGGCGCCGCCGCACGCCGATGTGGCGCAGCATGCCGAATTCGCGCACCCGCGCCAGCGTTTGCGCCGCAAAGGTCGCCGCGACGCCGATCCGTCCGATGGTACTGGCGATCGCCTCCAGCGCATAGGTGATGGCGAAACTGCGATCGAAGATGGTCAGCGCCATCGCCCGCATCTGCCGCGGCTCGCCGAACATCGCCTGGCCGGCGACACCGGCGGGCAGTTGCGCCCGCAACGTCTTGATGACCGCCGCGACATCGGCGCCGGGGGCGACATCGATCGCGGCCTCGGTGACGGTGCGGTCGCCCGTCAGCCGGGCAAAGTCGCTGTCGCGCATGGCGATGGCACCGAACTGCCGGGCATAATCACGCCATACGCCCGCCACCAGAACCGGCCGCTCGGCACCGCCGAGCGGCAATGTGAAGCGATCGCCGGCTTTCAAGCCATACAGCCAGCCCATCGGTTCCGACACCCAGACCGGCGTCGCTCCCGCCGGCACCGTCACCGAGCGTCCGATAAGGGCGAGACTGGCGGCAGGGTCGGGCTGGCCCGACAGGATCACCGGCGGCTTGTCGGCCGCCAGCCGCAGCGGCAATTGCCGGACAAAGTGGATGCTGCCTACCCCCGGCGTCGCTGCCAGCTTCGCCTGCGAAGCCGGGTCCAGACCCCCGGCTTCGGCACCTTCGAGATGCAGATAGATGTCCGACGGCAGGATCTGCACGAGCCACGCGTCGACCGAGCCGCGAAAGCTGCTGACCATCACCGCCATCGCCACCATCAGCGCCGTCGACGCGACGATGCCGCACAGCGCCACCGCGGCCTGGCCCGGCGCCCCCCACAGCCGCTTTACCGCCAGATCGATCGCCGGCGGCAGCGCCAGCCGCTGCAGCGGCGCGAGCAGGGTCCGTGCCAGCCGCGGCATGATCGCGATGCCGCCCGCCAGCAGCAGAGCCATCGCCGCATAGCCGAGCAGCGGCAACCCCCACAAAGGTGGCGCCAGCGCCGCCAGCCCGCCGAGCCCAAGCAACACCAAGCCCGGCCACGCCAGCGGCACGGCGCGCGGATCGCCGGCGTCGCCCGCCGTCTTCAGCGCCACCGCCGGCCGCGCCCGCGCCGCAGCGAGTGCCGGCACCAGGCTACTGCCCACCGCCACCGCGGTGCCGATGCCTGCGAACGCCAGCGCCGCGACGGGGGCGAAATCGAGCCGTGCGCCGTCGCGGACATAGCCGCCGCCGAGGTCGCCCCCCAGCCGCGTCACCGCCTGGTCGGCGAGCACATAGCCCAGCGCGATGCCCAAGCCTGCGCCGATCACCCCGAGCAACGCACCTTCGACGACGATCTGCACCGTCAGCGCCCGGCGCTGCAGCCCGAGCACGCGCAGCAGCGCGAACTGCGGCTGGCGCCGTGCCACCGACAGCGATTGCGCCGAATAGACGAGGAAGCCGCCGGTGAGCAGTGCCACCATCGCCAGCATCTCGAGGTTGACGCGATAGGCGCGCGACAGGCTGTCGCTGCGCTGCGCCGCGCTGTCGGGCGATCCCAGTTCGGCATCGGCGGGCAGGATCGCTGCCAGTCGCGCTTGCACTGCGGCGCGGTCGGCACCTTCGGCCAGCCGCACATCGATGCGTTGCAGCCGGCCCAGTTGCCCGAAGCGCCACTGCGCCTCGGCGATGTCGATCACCGCCAGCGCCTGGTCGTCGCCGGCGCCGGGCATCACCCCGGCGATGGTGAAGGTCTGCGCACGGCCGGCCGCGGTGATCGTCACACGCTCACCGATGCGGCGGTGCATGCCCCGCAAGGCGGCGCGTGACACGAAGATCGCGTCGCTGTCGAACCCGGCAGCGCGCCGCGAATCACCTCCGGGACCGCCGCTGACCGGCATCCCGATCAGGCTTGGCGTCACCCTCGCGGCGCGCAGCACGTCGATCCCCAGCAAGGTCAGCCGGCTGCCGCTGGCCCTGGTGCCCGG
>JANOCM010000603.1:0-3883 GCA_031412175.1 Alphaproteobacteria bacterium | reverse complement strand
GGCCTCCTCGAAACTCAGGGCCGCAAGCGCGTTCGCATCCATGGCGCGTGTTTGAACGGGCGGGCCTTATGGGTCAAGCGGTCGCTTGCCAAGCGCGGCGGCACGGCGGACGATGCCGGCAACAACCGCCTGGGGATGATTACAATGACCAATGCCACCGCCGCCGTGCTGCGGACCCGCGGCGCACCCTATGCGCTCGAACCGGTCGACCTTGCCGAACCCGGTGCCGGCCAGATCCGCATCCGCATCCACGCCTGCGGCATCTGCTTCACCGACATCGGCGTCCAGACCTATGAACAGGGGCTGCCGCTGCCGCAGGTGCTCGGCCATGAAGGCGCCGGCGTGGTGGAGGCCGTCGGCCCCGGCGTCACCAGCGTCGCGCCCGGGGACCATGTTGTGCTGTCCTATGCGAGCTGCGGGCATTGCCCCAGCTGCGCCGACGCCGCACCGCAATATTGCCAGCAGTTCATGGCGCTGAACTATGCCGGCGCGCTGCCCGATGGCCGGGCGCCGATGCAAGGTGCCGATGGCCCGGTCGCCGGCGCGTTCTTCGGGCAATCGTCGTTCGCCAGCCATGCCATCGCCTATGAACGCAACACGGTGAAGGTGGCCGCCGACCTGCCGCTCGACCTGCTGGCGCCGTTCGGCTGCGGGATGCAAACGGGGGCCGGCACCGTCTATAACAGCCTGGCGCCGGCGGCCGGGCAGTCTCTCGCGGTGTTCGGCACCGGCAGTGTCGGGCTGGCGGCGCTGATGGCGGCGGCGGACCTCGGCTGTGCGCCGCTGATCGCCGTCGATCGCAATGCCGCCCGGCTGGCGCTGGCGGCCGAGCTTGGCGCGACGCACACCATCCTCGCCGATGGCCGCGACCTGACGCTGGCGTTGCGCGCGATTGTCGCCACCGGCATCGACCATATCGTCGACACCACCGGAGTCGGCCCGGTGATCCGCGCCGGGGTGGAGGCGCTGGCCAGCCGCGGGCAGCTCGCCATGCTGGCGGTCACGCCGCCGGGCACCGAAATCACCATCAACCCCAACATGCTGCTCGGCGGCAGGGCGCTGCGCGGCGCGGTGGAGGGTGATGCCGATCCGCAGGCGTTCATCCCCTGGCTGATCGCCCGCCACTGCGCCGGGCGGTTTCCGCACGACCGGCTGATCACCCGCTATCCGTTTGCGCGCATCAACGAAGCGGTTGCCGACATGAAGGCCGGCAAGGTCATCAAGCCGGTGCTCATTATGGACTGACAGCGCCGGCTAGGGCCGGCCGCGCGGCCAGATCGCCCAGTTGAGCCGCCGGTCATCGAGCAGACGGCGAATTTCGACCAGCGCCTCGGAAACCGGATCGGGGGCAAAAACGAGGACGCCGGTTGCCGTGTTTGCCTTGTGCTGTCCCCGATACGCGATTGCCGTGTCCGCCATGTTTGTTCCCGATGCCCCTAGGAAAAAACCGACGCTAATTGCAAAATCTTTCCGGGCGATAAACGCCGGGCGAGAATTCAGGGCGATCGACGCGTCCCGGCGCCGCTATTTGCCGGTGAACGTTGCCGGGCGCTTTTGCAGGAACGCGGTGACGCCCTCGGCAAAATCGGCGCTGCGGCCGGCCTGCATCTGGTTGCGGCGCTCGACCATCAACGCTTCGGTCAGCGTCATGTCGAGGCTGTCGCGAATCCCGGCGCGGATCAGCGCATAGCTGCGCGTCGGCCCCTTCGCCAGTTTCGCCGCGATCGCCCGCGCCTCGGCCATCAGTTCGGCATCGTCGACGACCTTGTAGACCATGCCCCAGTCGAGCGCGGTTTCGGCCGGGATCTTTTCGCCGAGCATCATCATCGCCTGCGCCCGCGCCTTGCCAACGAGCCGCGGCAGCATCCAGGTCGATCCGACATCGGGAACGAGGCCGATGTTGACAAAGGCCTGCAGGAAATAGGCCGAACGCCCGGCAATGACGATGTCGCCGGCCAGCGCGTACGAACAGCCGGCGCCCGCGGCGGCGCCGTTGACCGCGGTGATGAACGGCACCGGCAGCGCGAACAGCCGTTCGAGCAGCGGGTTGAAATGCGTCTCGAGCACCTTGCCGGCGTCGACCGGCCCGGCCGGCAGCTTGCTGTCGCTGGCGCCGCCACCGGCACCGCCGCCGGCAAGATCGGCGCCGGAGCAAAAGGCGCGGCCCGTGCCGGTCATCAGCAGCACGCGCGCGCTGCCTTCGTCGCGGATACGGTCGACGGCGTGGATCATCTCGGCAATCACGCCGACATGGAGCGCGTTCATCCGTTCCGGCCGGTTCATGGTCAGCGTCGCGATGCCATCGGCTTCGTCGAATAGGATATGTTCATAGGCCATGGTGACGGCTCCCCAGCGCGGTTGACGTTAACGTCATAGCGGCTCGACGCGCGCTGGTAACAGCCAAAAGCAGCAGGGTCAGCGCAGTTCGTCCACCAGTTCGGCGAGCGCCGCCAGGCAATCGCGGCCCAGCGCCTTCGATCGCCCCGGCGACCAGCCGGCGACGGCATCGGGCAGATCGTCATTGTCCTTGAACGGCATTTCCAGCGTCATCGCCAGGCAGCCGAAGCGCTCCGCCACGGCATTGGTGCTCATCGTCAGATTGGCCTTGCCGGCCGGTGCCGGCGGATAGCCGACGCGCGTCTGGAAATCGGGCGACAGCCGTTCGAGCCGCGCCTTGTAATCGCCGAGCAGCGCCGCCTGCTTGTTGGTGATCGACGGAATCCCCTCGAACCCCGCGATGAACACCTGCGGGATCGCCTCGTCACCATGGACATCGAGCGCGAAATCGCACCCCGTCGCCTGCATCGCGGTCAGCACGCACAGCACTTCGGGCGATTTGTCGGCGCTAGGCGCCGCCCATTCGCGGTTGAGGTTAACGCCGGCGGCGTTGGTGCGTAGGTGGCCGCGGCACGACCCGTCGGGGTTCATGTTGGGGACGATGTGGAAGGTGGCGCGCTGGCGCAACAGGCGCGCGACGGGGTCGCTGGCATCGACCAGCCGTTCCAGCGCGCCCTCCATCCACCATTCGGCCATCGCTTCGCCGGGATGCTGGCGGGCATAGAGCCAGCATTGCAGCGGGCCGTCGCCGATCCGCAAGCGATCGATCGCCTGGCCTTCGATGCTGTGGCCGAGCACATCGGCGCGCACGCCCGGCGCCGCGCCGATGCGGGCGACCAGGTCGTGGTGGCGCTCCATCGAATAAGGCGCGAAATAGGCCAGCCACAGCGAATCGCCCGTTGGCGTGACGCTGATGGTCAGCGTGCCGTTGCCGGCGGCGGCGTCATAGCTGGTGTCGGCGCGGCTCCAGTCGACCCGGTCCGCCGACATGGCGGCGCGATAGTTCGGCCAGCCGCCGGGATAGGCGCTGCCGGCGAGATCGACGATGCGGATCGTGCCGGGCACGCCGCGCGCGCCGGTCAGCCGGAAATGGAACCATTGGTAGAAATCGCTGTGCGCATCCTTCCTGATCGCCAGCTCGATATCGTCGGGGCCGGTGCAGCGCCGCACCTCGATGTTGCCGCTGTCGAAGGCGGCGTTGATGGCGATCATTTGGCGGTCTTTACCTTGAAGCTTTCACCGTTCTTGCCGGGAAAGCCGGTCAGCATCGCCCTGGCCAGCGCCGGCACCGCGGCGGTCAGCGCCGCTTGCGGGGCATCGGCGGCGATTTCCTGCACGGCCTTGCCTTCCCAGATCATCGAGCTGTCCGACCGGCGGCGGATCTGCAGGTCGATCATGTTGACGCGGATTTCGGCGGTCGGCGCCTTGCCGACCGGGAACGACACGCCGCCGCCGATGCCGCCACCTCCGCCGCCGGTACCGCCGCCGATGCCGATGCTGAACGGCGATCGCTTGGGCGGGCCGAGCCGCGTCGTCTGCAACACGT
>JANOCM010000602.1:0-2731 GCA_031412175.1 Alphaproteobacteria bacterium | reverse complement strand
TGCCTTCGCCGTCGACCCGCTGGCGCGGCGCCCGCTGGCGATCATTGCCCGGGTCTATGCAGCGCATGATAATCGCAACCTGACCGACGGTGACACCGCACAGGCGGCGGTCGGCCTGCGCTGGCAAATCGCACCCGGCGTCAGCATCGCCGCCGAACGCCTGATCGCCATCGGGACGGCGACCAGCGGCGACTGGAACCTGCGCCTCGCCGCCGGCGGTGAACGCCGCTTCGGCGCGGTTCGCGTCACTGCCTATGGCGAGGCCGGCGCACGCGGCAACGGCGATCTCTACGCCGGTGGCCAGGCCCGCGCCGCGCTGCCGGTCGCCCGCATCGCCGGAATCGCCATAGGCGCAGGCCCCGGCGCCTGGGGCAGCATCGATGCGGCGGCAACGACGAACAGCCGCGTCGATCTCGGCATCGGCGCCACCGGACGCCTTGGTGGCGCTGCAATCAGCGCGGACTGGCGCTGGCGCGTGGCCGGCAATGCCGCGCCGGGCAGCGGCCCGGCAGTCACGATCTCGGCGGCATTTTAGTCGAGGGACATTCTCATCCGTTATCGTTCGCCACGCGCCGCCGTTCGCCCAGCTTCCTCAGCACAGCGCGGGTTCGCAGTTGCGACAGCAGGTCGTTGATGATCGAAACCCCGCGTTCGGCCATGTCGATCGCCTGTGCTTCGGCGACATGCCCGGCGGTGCCTTGCAGGAACAGCCGCATTTCCTGCGTCGTCACCCATTCGACGAAATCGAGGTAGATTCGCAGCTGCTCGCCGGTAAAGCCCAGCTCCTCGGTAAAGCCGATGTCGCCGAGTTCCTTGATCGTCGAAAGGATCGCCGCGTCGCGCGCCGTCATCATGCCATCGGCGTCGATCCCGATCATTCCCGTTGCGACATGCTCGTCGATGACGCGCTGTTCGGTGCCGAGTTGTGCCATCACATCGGCGACTGGCCTCAGCGCCACGCCGCCGGCCTCCAGCCGCGCCGCGAGCAGCGTATCGAGCATCGGAAACGCCGCCGGCGCCAGCCAGCGCTCGCCGTCGTCGGCGTCGAGCAGCGAGCGGATGACCGCCAGCGGCAGGAATCGCTCCTCCTGCAAGCGCTTGATAGCGCGCAGCCGGGCAACATGGCCCTCGTTATAGGATGCCGAATTGCGGCTGGCGCGGTCCGGTTCGGGCAACAGGCCTTCGCGGATATAATAGCGGATGGTTTCCCGCCCGACGCCACTGGCCTTTTCCAACTCTCGCATTCGCATGGCGTCGGCCTAGCAGGGCGGGCGGCATATTGCTACGCTCGGCAGCTCTCTTGCCTTGGATTTCCGCTGGCGATGCAGGCCTTTGCCGCTCTTCTCGATGCGCTTGTCTATACCCGTTCGCGGCTCGAAAAGCTGCGGCTGATCGGCGACTATATGCGCGCAGCACCCGATCCCGATCGCGGTTGGGCGCTGGCGGCGCTGACCGGCCGCCTCGACTTGAGGATGGTGCAGCCCAAGCTGCTCCGCGACCTGATCACCGCGCGCGTCGATCCGGTGCTGTTCGCGATGAGCCATGATTTTGTCGGCGACATGGCCGAAACCGTGTCGCTGCTCTGGCCCGAGCCGGTGGTTCGCGCCGCCCCGCCCAGCCTTTCCGAAGTCGTCGATACGCTGGCGTCGGTATCGCGTCCCAATGCCCCGGCCGCCGTCACCGCGCTGCTCGATCGCCTCGATGCGCCGGGCCGCTACGCCCTCATCAAGCTCGCCACCGGGTCGCTGCGCATCGGCGTATCGGCGCGGCTGGCCAAGACCGGCTTCGCGCAGGGCTTCGGCGTCGAAGTCGATGATGTGGAAGAGGTCTGGCACGGCCTGGCGCCGCCCTATGCATCGCTTTTCGAATGGGCCGGTGGGGGCGCACCACGCCCCGATTCGGGCGCGGCGCCGGTGTTTCGGCCGTTCATGCTGGCGCAGCCGCTGGAGGGCGAGACGATCGTCCTTTCCGATTTCGTCGCCGAATGGAAATGGGACGGCATCCGCGTCCAGGTCGTCCATGTGCCCGTGGCCGCCGGCGGCGACGGCGCGACAAGGCTGTACAGCCGCACCGGCGACGATATCACCGGCAGTTTCCCCGATGTGGCGCGCGCCTTCATGGCGCACGCGGCGCTCGATGGCGAATTGCTCGGGCGCGGCGATGTCCATGACGGCGCCGCCAGCTTCAACGCGCTGCAACAGCGGCTGGGGCGCAAGGCGCCGGCGGCGAAGCTGATGGCCGAGGCGCCCGCATTCGTGCGCCTTTACGACGCGCTGGCCATCGGCGGCGACGATCTGCGTGCGGCGCCGTGGCACGAGCGCCGGGCCCGGCTGGAGACGCTGATGCCGACGCTCGACCCGGCGCGTTTCGATATTTCGGCGGTGATCGCGGCCGAGGATTTCGCCGCGCTATCCGCTATTCGGGACTCTGCCCGCGACGCCGCGATCGAGGGGCTAATGCTCAAGCGCCGCGACAGCGCCTATGTCGCCGGTCGCCGCGCCGGCCTGTGGTACAAATGGAAGCGCGATCCGCTGACCGCCGATTGCGTGCTGATGTATGCCCAGCGCGGCCATGGCAAGCGCAGCAGCCTCTACAGCGACTTCACCTTCGGAGCCTGGGGGGAGGGGGGCGAACTGCTGCCGGTCGGCAAGGCCTATTTCGGCTTCACCGATGCCGAACTGGCGTCGCTCGACAAATGGGTGCGTGGCCACACGATCGGGCGGTTCGGCCC
>JANOCM010000601.1:0-4338 GCA_031412175.1 Alphaproteobacteria bacterium | reverse complement strand
CTGGTACGGCGAGCCCGGTACGTTGGTGCAGGGATCGTCGATCGGCGCGTCGGACCGCGAGGCGGCGCCGAACAGCTCGCCGATGGCGGGGGCGCGGAAGCCCGTCGCGTACGAACCGCGCAGCAGCAGGTCGTCGAACGGTTTCACTGGCCGCTGCCGGTGTAGGTGGTGTTGCTGCCGCTGGTCGAATAATTGACGTGGCGGACGGCGCCATCGACTTCGAGCAGCTTGAAGAAGGGCACGTCCTTCAGGAGCGGGATACGGATTTCGCCATAGACTTCGTCGGAATTGAAGCCGCCGCGCGACGGCTGCGCCGGGATGTCGGAACCAAGGCCGGCGGTGATGATCGGATCGGGATCGAAGCTGCCGCGCTGGACGCGGTGTTCATAGCCGACGGCGAAGCCGACCGGGCCGCCGGGCAGGTCGAACAATTCGCCGCTCAGGTTGGCGGTATAGTCGTTGAGCGTCTGGCTGCTGCGGCTGCGCTCGTCGAAGCCGACGAAGGCGAGCATCGCCGGGGTGACCGAGCCAACGCCGCCGAAGATGTTGAACGGCACGCATTCGCCGGTGCAGTCGGCGACGGGGCCAAGGGCCTGTGCCAGCTTTTGCGCATTGACGTTGCCGGTGAACAGCTGGCGGGCATTATTGTAGCCGAACACCGCATTGACGTCCCAATACCATTTGCGCGCGCCGACGTTGAACGAGCCATCGAGGCTTGTGGTCAACGAGACGGTATCGACGTTCTGGGTGTAGGTGCGCTGGCCGGCCTCGACGAGGCGGCGGCGGATCGTCGAGTAATTCTGCGGCGGTGCACCCGGCGTGCCGGCCGACAGGGTGAAGCCGAACGGGTTGAACGGGTTGGTGACATCGACCGAGATGAGGTCGAGCAAATTGCCGTTGCCGGCATCGGGGCCGACGAACAGCGGCAGGAAGGCCGCCTGGTTCTGCGAGTTGCGGCGGTTCCACAGCGCCTTGACGCGCAGGTTGATGGTGTCGGTCAGCTCCTGCTTGGCGCTGATCCAGGCGCCGTAGCGCTCGGACGGGGTGAGGAAATAGTTGAACGGCGCGAAGTTGAACGCATCCGCCGAGGTGAAGGCCTTGAAGTCGCTGTTGGGGCCGGTGGGGTTGAGCGGATCGAACCGCGGACGGCCGCTGACCGGCGCCTTCAGCGTCAGGTTGCCGAAGCTGCCGACGGTGTTGCGGCCGTTGGGAATGGCACTCGAGCAGCCGCCGACGGGATCGGCGCAGCTCGTCTGACCGGGGTTAGGGAATTGCGATGTGTCGCGGTCGGCGGTGCGGACTTCGTCCTGCTTCACATAGCTGCCGCCGAACACGATGCTCGTCGTCGGGCCCTGGATGCCATAGCTGGCCTGATAATCCTGGGTGTGGCCGTCGCCCTGCCGGAAGGTGCCGAACTGCGCTGAAACCTGCAGGCCCTTCTGTTGCTGGCGCGTGATGATGTTGACGACGCCCGAGATGGCGTCGGAGCCATAAAGCGGCGACTGGCCCGACTGCAGCACCTCGATGCGTTCGATCATGTTGGCGGGAATGGTATTGAGGTCGACGTTGGCCGGGATACCGCTGGCCGACGAGCCGTTGACGAAGCGCAGGCCGTCGACGAGCACCAGCGTGCGCTTCGAGCCGAGGTAGCGCAGGTTGATTTCGGCCGAACCGGCGCCGACACCGCCGCCATCGGGCGGGTTGCCGATGTTGCCGCTGTTGTTGACGCGGGTGTTGAGGCCGCCGGCAGAGCTCGGCAGGCGCTGCAGGATGTCGGCGACCGACGAGATGCCGGTGCGCTGCAGCGACGCGGTATCGAGGGTGACGACCGGCGCGCGCTGCGACAGCGGATCCTGGCGAATGCGCGAGCCGGTGACGATGATCGCCTCGGCATCATCGGCGACCGCGACCGGCGACGTGCTCTGGGCGATAGCGCTGCCGGGGACCATCAGCGCGGCGAGGGTGACGCCGCAGACCAGCATCGAACGAACCTTCATAATCGCAACTCCCACTGTATATGAACGGCAACACGGTCTGCTCCCGGACCGCGGCTGACAACCCAAAACCTTGCAATTACCGGCTTTTGCATTGCATTTGCGCCGCAGTGTTGCGGATGAGTCACAGCTTGCCGGCCAGCTGACTTGCCTTGCTGGCGCCGTCGCCGGCGTGACAGCGGCGCGATTTGCCCGTAACGGCGAATCCATGCCCGCGACTGCCACCCTTGCCACCGACAGCCGCTTCGGCCTCGATCGCCGCGTGCGGCTGCCGGGGCTGTTCGCGCTGGTTTCGGGGCAAGGCCTGGCGGCGCTCGACATCGCCTATGAAACCTATGGCGCCCTCGCCGCCGACGGCAGCAACGCGGTGCTGATCTGCCACGCGCTGACCGGCGACCAGCACGTCGCCAGCGTGCATCCGCGCACCGGCAAGCCCGGCTGGTGGGCGCGGCTGGTCGGGCCGGGCAAGCCGATCGATCCGGCGCGGCACTTCATCGTCTGCGCCAATGTGCTCGGCGGCTGCGGCGGTTCGTCGGGGCCGGGCAGCATCGATCCGGCGACCGGCATCCGCTATGGCATGGCGTTTCCGGTCATCACCATCCGCGACATGGTCAACGCCCAGGCGGCGCTGCTCGATCATCTCGGCGTCGGCGTCCTGCAGGCCGTCGTCGGCGGCTCGATGGGCGGGATGCAGGCGCTCGACTGGGCGGTGGCGCATCCGGGGCGGGTGCGCAGCGTCGTCGCCATCGCCAGCGCCGCGCGCCATTCGGCGCAGAACATCGCCTTTCACGAAGTCGGCCGCCAAGCGATCATGGCCGATCCGATGTGGCAGGGCGGCAATTATGCCGATGACATGCCGCCCGCCGCCGGCCTGGCGGTGGCGCGCATGGCGGCGCACATCACCTATCTGTCGGAGGAAGGTCTGACCGAAAAATTCGGCCGGCGTCTGCAGGATCGTGACGCGCTGGGTTTCGGCTTCGATGCCGAGTTCCAGGTCGAATCCTATCTGCGTCACCAGGGGCTGTCGTTCGTCGAGCGCTTCGATGCCAATTCCTACCTCTAGATCACCCGCGCCATGGACTATTTCGACCTCGCCGCGCCGCATGACGGCGTGCTCGCCAAGGCCTTTGCGGGCACGACAACCCGCTTTGCGCTGGTCAGCTTCACCAGCGACTGGCTGTATCCGACGGCGGAATCGCGCCGCATCGTGCGCGCGCTCAACGCCGCCGGCGCCGCAGTCAGCTTCGTCGAGCTCGAAAGCCCGTTCGGGCATGATGCCTTCCTGCTCGATGCCCCAGAAATGAACCGCGTCGTCGATGGCTTCCTGCGGGCAGGGGCATGAGTCTTCGCCCCGATCTCGCCGCGATCGCCGATGCGGTGCCGCAGGGCGCGCGCGTCCTCGACATCGGCTGCGGCGACGGCGCGCTGCTGGCGCATCTGCGCGATACCAAGGGCGTCGATGCGCGCGGTATCGATGTCAGCGCCGCCAATGTCGCCAGCGCCGTGGCGCGCGGGCTGTCGGTCGTGCAGGGCGATGCCGATGCCGATTTGCCCGATTATCCCGATGATGCCTTCGACATGGCGATCCTGTCCGACACGCTGCAGGCGATGCAGCGCCCGGCGGCGGTGCTCGACCAGCTCGTTCGCATCGCCCGCCGCGCCGTGGTCAGCTTTCCCAATTTCGGCCATTGGCGGGTGCGCGGATCATTGGTTTTCGGCGGCCGCATGCCGGTGACGCGGTCTTTGCCGGTCAGCTGGCACGAAACGCCCAACATCCATTTCTGCACGATCGACGATTTCCGCGAACTCGCCGCGACCCGCGGGCTGCGCGTCGAAAGCGCCGCCTTCCTGTCGGGTGGTGCCCGCCGCAGCGCCGGTCTCGCCAATCTGCTCGCCGAACAGGCGGTGTTCGTGCTGGCGCGCTGACATGGGCGACGACATGGGCGACGGCCCCACCGACCCCGAGCTGATCCGTTTCCTGCGCGAGGAACTGGGGGAATCGCTGCCGGCGGGCGGGTCGTGGTCGTTCACCGGGCCGCTCTGGCTGTGGCGCGGCAAGGCCAAGGACGGGTCGCCGACTAGCACCGCCTGGCATTTCGTCACCATCGACGGGGCCGTCGCCGATGCGATCCGCGCCGCGGCGCCGGGGCGCAGCGCCGCCTGGGGATCGCTCTATGTGGCGGTGATCATCGGCAAGACCCGCTGGCAGACCTCGGTTTTCCCGAGCAAGGACGTCGCCGGCTATCTGCTGCCGGTCAAGGCGAGCGTAAGGAGGGCGGAAAAGCTGGTCGAAGGCGATGTGGTGACCATCGAATTGTCGGTCTGAACGCAACTCCCTCCTCCC
>JANOCM010000600.1:0-8900 GCA_031412175.1 Alphaproteobacteria bacterium | reverse complement strand
CTCGACATAAAGATAATCCTCCTGCTTGCCGTCGGTTTCGGCGATCGGCAGGTGGCGGACGCTGTCGGGAAACATGCCGCTGTCGTGTTTCTGGAAAAAGCACGCCTTGCCGCGCCCCTGCGGACAGCGGACGAGGCTGATCGGGCGGCCGGCCATGTCGACGAGCATCGCATCGGCGAGCAACGCATAATATTCGGCAAGCGCCTGTTTGGTCAGGCCGAGGTCGGGAAAGACGATGCGGTCGGGGGAACTGATGGTGACGCCGGTCCTTGCCAGCGCCGAGGTGCCGGATACCGGCTTGGCCTTGCCCTTCGCCGCCGGTAATTCGGCGACGACCCCGGCGGCGGGCTTGTCCTCGCGCAAGCCGATGAAGCTGGCGTGGCGGACATTGCCGTCGGGGGTGAATTCGGCAAAGGCGATTTCGGCGACTAGCTCCGGCCGCACCCAGTGCGCACGACGGCGAGCCTCGGCCGGCAAAGGCCCGGCGAAGGGCGGCGTGGCGGTCGCCAGCCCGGCGAGGCGATCGGTCAGCGCCGCAAGAGTCCGATCATCGAAGCCGGTGCCGACGCGGCCGGCGTAGCGCAGTCCGGCCTTGTCGTTGACGCCGAGCAGCAGCGAGGCAAAGCCGCGCCCCTTGTCCGATGTCGACCAGCCGCCGATGACGAATTCCTGGCGCCTTGTGCATTTCGACTTGAGCCAGGCTTTCGTGCGGCCGCCGCGGTACGCCGCATCGGCGCGCTTGCTGACCACGCCTTCATAGCCGGCGCCGCACAGCGCCGTGAACATGCGTTCACCGCCACCGCGGACATGCTCGGCATAGAACAGCGGCGCGCCGGCATCGGCGAGTAGTGTTGCCAGCACCGCCTTGCGCTCGGTAAGCGGCTGTTTGGAAAGGTCGGTGCCGTCGAGCTCGAGCAGGTCGAAGGCGAAGGCGACGAGCGGCCCGCCATCCTTGAGCGCCGCCTGCAGCGCGCCGAAATCGGGGCGGCCATCGACATCGAGCGCGCAGATCTCGGTGTCGATCAGCGCCGTTTCGCAAGGCAGATCGGCAGCGGCCTTGGCGACCTGCGCAAACTTGTCGGACCAGTCGAGCCCGCTGCGCGTATAGGCGACCGCCGTGCCGCCGCCGACCGCGAGCAGCGCGCGATAGCCATCATATTTGGTCTCGTGCAGCCAGTCGTTGCCGGTTGGCGGCGTGTCGACGAGCGTTGCCAGCTGCGGGTCGCGAAACGCCGGCGGCTTGGTGCCCGGCCGGTTGGTCTTCGCCCAGACTTTGTTGCCGCTCGCGATCGCGTCCATGCTGCGCCCGCTCGCCACGCTGTCAACATACGTCGCCACCATGTCATCGCCACCCGCAAATTCGTCGGCGATCTTGAACAGCAGCCAGTTCTCGCGCGATGCCTTTTTGCCTTCATCGGGTTTCAGCCGGATCAGCACCCATTCGCCCTGCATCCGCTCGCCGTGCAGAATAAAGTGAAACTTGCCGGCCTTTACCCCGGCGCGCGGATCGTCGATCGGCTCCCAGGTGCCGCGATCCCACAGCATGACCGTGCCGCCGCCATATTCGCCCTTGGGGATCGTGCCTTCGAAGCTGCCATAGTCGAGCGGATGGTCCTCGGTGCGCACCGCCAGCCGGCGGTCCTTGGTGTTCGTGCTCGGCCCGCGCGTCACCGCCCAGGACAGGAGCACGCCATCGAGCTCGAGCCGGAAATCCCAATGCAGCCGGGTGGCGGCGTGTTTCTGGACGACAAAGGCCAAATCCTTGTTGCGCGCCTTGCCACGCTTGCCGGCGGGCTCGGCCGTCCTGCCGAAATCCCGCTTGGCATTATAGCTGGCGAGTGGGTCGGCGGTCATGCGCGCTGCCGGGCCTTTGGAGCGGGCTTCGCCGGGGCTTTCGCGGCGGCCTTGGCAGGGGCCTTGGCGGGCGATTTCGCCGGCGTCTTGCCGCCCTTCTCGATCGATTCTTTCAGCGCCGCCATCAGGTCGATGACGTTCGACGGTTTGACGCTCGGCGCCTCGGCGACCTTGGGCTTCTTGCCGCGCTTGCTGTCGATCAGCGCGCGCAGGGCCTCGTCATAGCGGTCGTGGAACTTTGCCGGGTCGAACGCCGATGTCCGCTTGTCGATCAGCGCGGTGGCGAGTTCCAGCAGCTCGGCCGGCGGCTTTTCGTCGGGGATGTCGCGGAAAAACTGCTGCGCCTTGTTGACCTCATCGGCATAGCGCAGCGTCTCCATGACCATGCCGCGGCCACACGGCTTCAGGCTGCACAGATATTCATGGCCGCGCATCGCCAGCTGGCCGAGGCCGACCTTTTTCGATGCCTTGAGCGCGTCGCGGATGACGCCAAAGGCTTCCTCCGCCAGTGCATCCTTGGGCACTACGTAGAACGGTTTTTCGAAATAGATCGCGTCGATCTCGCTGGCGTCGACGAACTGCACCAGCTCGAAGGTCTGCCGGCTTTCAAGCTTGACCTCGTCGAGCTCGGCGTCGGTGAGCAGCACATATTCGCCCTTTTCGACTTCATAGCCCTTGATGATATCGTCGGCCTCGACCTCGCCGATGCCCGGCACGGTCTTTTCGAGCTTGATGCGCTTGCCGCTCGGCTTGTGAATCTGGTTGAGCGCGATGCCGGCGTTGCTCCGCGTTGCCGAATAGATTTCGACGGGGATCGACACCAGCGCCAGCCGCAGCTGGCCGGTCCAATAGGCGCGTGCAGGCATCAGTCGTTCCTTTTGTGTCTCCGGCGTCCAATGCACATCGCGGCGGTTCGTTCCGGGCGCGTGCCGGGCGACGGCTTGCAACCTTGTGGCGGCGGTCCCGTTTCGCTGCCCATGTGGCTTGCCCCGCCTGACCCCGCGCCGCCGTACACCGGCCCACCGCAACGCTTCGACGTCGCCGTCGCCATCCCGGCGCGCGACGAGGCGGGGTCGATCCTCACCACGCTCGCGGCCATCGATCGGGCCGCGGCGGGGGCCGGCAACTGGCTCGATTCGCTGACCGTCGTCGTGTCGGCGAACAATTGCGCCGATGCCACCGCTGTGGTCGCGGCCGGCTTTCCGGCAACGCGGTTTCGGCTGGTGGTTGACACCGTCATTCTGGCGGGCGACCAGGCGCACGCTGGTGGCGCGCGCCGGGCGGCGCTCGACCGGGCGGCACGATTGCTGCCCGAAACCGGGATCCTCGCCACCACCGATGCCGACAGCAGTGTCGCGCCCGACTGGCTGGCGGCGCTGCTCGGCGAATTCGCGCGCGGTGCCGATGCGGTGGCGGGCGCCATCACCCTCGACCCCGAGGAGCGCCAGCGCCTGCCGCCGCTGCCGGGGCGCGACGCCGAATGGGAACTGGCGGCGCTGATGGCACGGCTGGAGCACGCCATCGACCCGTGCGACCATGATCCGGCGCCGCGCCATATCTGGGCCTGGGGCGCCAATCTGGCGCTGACGCTGGCTGCCTATCGCACCGTCGGCGGCCTGCCCGAAGTGCCGCTCGCCGAGGATCGCGCGCTTGCTGAGCGTTTGCTGGCGCATGATCTCAAGCTGCGGCGGAGCACGGCGCCGCTGGTCTACACCTCGGCGCGCGTGGATGGCCGGGCGCCCGGCGGTTTTGCCGACCTGATCCGCGGCTTTGCCGATGACAGCGAAACGCCATGTGACGCCGCGCTCGAACCCGTGGCCAGCTTCGTGCGCCGGCTGCGCTGGCGGGCGCGGCTGCGCGCGATCCATGGCGTCGGTGGTCCGGCGGCAATGATTGTTGCAGCACGGCCGCTCGTCGGTGAGGCCGCGCTTACGGAAACGCGTTATTTCGGGATGCTCTGGGCCGAGATCGAGCAGCGCGCCGCCGGGTTGCAGCGCCACCGGCTCTTTCCGGCACAGCTCGACGCCGAGCTGCGCGGCGCACGGCGCCGGCTGGCGCGGCTCAGGCCAGCCGCAGCCGATCGAGCCGATAGTCGGGGGTGCGATTCTGCCAGGTGATGGCGGCGCGCGACCCGATGGCATCGAGGAAGGCGGCAACCGCCGTGTCACCGGTCATCGGATATTCGGGGGTCGGCCCCAGCCAGTGGACGAGCAGGATATCGGCCCCGGGCAGCGCGAGTGCGACCACCGCATCGGCCATCGCCGCCACGGTTGCCGCGTCGAAATAATAGAGGATTTCCGACAGCATCACGAGGTCGAACCGCCCCGCCGGGCGTTCGGCGGGAAGCGCCACGCGCGCGAAGCTGACATCGGGCAGCGGCGCGCAACGGCGCCGGGCGCTGGCCAGCGCGGCCTCGGCAACATCCACGCCGAGCAGCCGGTCGCAGCGCGCCGACAGCCGCTCGGTCAGCACACCGATCGAACAGCCGATTTCGATGCCATGGCGGTAGCTGGCGCGCGGCAGGGCAGCGAGCGTTGCGGCGTATTTGGCGTTCTCGTAGGCGCTGGTTTCGAAGCGCCAGGGGTCGGCGTCGGCGGCATAGAGCCGATCGAAATAGCCGGGCTCGAGCGCGGGTGCGGTCACAGGTCCTCCGACGCCAGCAGATGTTGGGCATAGCTGTCGCGCGACGCGTCGAGAAACGGCTGGCGCAGATAGGTTTCGAGGTCGCGGAGGACGCGATCGAGCGGGTTGGGAGCGATGAAGCTCGACAAGCCGACGTTGCGGCGGGTGGCAGCGATGATCGCGAGCGCCAGCCGTTCGAACGCAGTGCGCGCCATGTTGACGTAATTCTCGCGTGCCGCCGGGGCACCGTCGCCCTCCGCCCGGGTTGCTGCGGCCTCGACCAGCAATCGTGCCAGCTCGGCATCGGCGGCGGCGTCGGCGAACCGCGCGCGCAGGACTGGCTCCCGCTCGCGCCCCGAGCGGCGCAGGAACTCGGCATGCAGCCTGACGATGCGCTGCACCGCGCCAAGCTGGACAGCCAGCACGCGCCACGCCCCTGCGGCGAAGGCCGGAGCGCGGTAGTAATCGCCTTCGCCACCCAACGTCGCGGCATCGGCGACGATCACTCGGTCGAACCGTACGCTGCCCGACACGCTGCCGTGCATGCCGGTGGCGCGCCAGCCCGACAGATCAACGCGGGCGCCGGGCACCGCCATGTCGGGCACCAGCATCAACGGTGGTTCGCCGGGCGCCCGGGATGCGGTGACCACCGGGCGCCGGATGCTGCCGGCACCCGAGCAATAGATCTTCTCGCCATCGAGCTGCCAGCCGCCGTCGACGCGCAGCATCCTGAGGCCCGGCGCCGGCTCGGCATTCCACACCCCCGACAGCCGGCCGGCGCGCGCTTCGGCCGCCAGCGCCGCGACAATAGCGTCGCCGCCATGCCGGGTGGCGAGCACGATGGCATTGACATGGCCTTCGTACAGCCGCCCGGCGGACAGGCTGGCGCCGCCGATCGTCGTCAGCGTGGCGCGGAGCCTGTCGATCGTGTCGGGGTCGGAGCCCAATGCCATGCCGCCCAGGCTGGCTGGAAACGGCGCAATCAACAGCCCGGCGCTTGCAAGCAGCGCGATGGCGTCATCGGGAAAACTGCCTGTCGCATCGGTCGCTGCGTCGGTCGCGAGCAGGCGGTCGATACAGCGTACGGCCGCCGCCGCCGGATCGAAGCGGGGAACGATGGGGAGGGGGTGCGGATTTGTCATGCCCGATGAACACACTTCCCCCGCCAGCGTTCCGCCTGCTGCGACTGTCGCCGCATTTGACAGTGCGGTTGCCCGCGCGCCGCTGCGTCGTCGTGCTGGCGCCGCACCCTGATGATGAAACGCTGGGCTGCGGGTTGCTGGTAGCGCGGCTGGTGCGCAGCGGCGTGGCGGTGACGGTTGTCGCGCTGAGCGATGGTGACGCATCGCACCCGGGCTCGCGGCTTTGGCCGCCAGCGCGCCTGGCGAAATTGCGCCGCGGCGAGATGCGGCGGGCGCTGGCGCGGCTGGGTGCGGGGCGCGCAGCAGTGCATTTCATGGGCTGGCCCGACGGCCAGGTGGCGGGGGCGGCGCGGCAGGCGCGGCTTGCGGCACTGTGTCACGCGGCTGGTGCAGGGCTGATCCTCGCGACGTCGCCAGTCGATCATCACGCCGATCATCGCGCCTGTTTTGCAGTGGCAACCGCTGTTGCGAAAGCACTGCGTCTGCCGCTGGTCAGTTATGCGGTATGGTCGCGGCTGGCAGGGTTGCCACGCGATCATTGCCGAGATCCGCAAGTCGCGGCGAAAAACTGGGCCGCCGCCGCGCATCGTAGCCAGTTGTCCGACTATATCGTCGATTCGTCCGAAGCGTTTCGGCTGTCACCCCAAGATCTCCGGCGATTTGTTTATGAGCCGGAACGCTACAGCCTCGCAACAAAGCGCTGACCAAAGACAGTATTCGGCTTTGGAACCTGAATAGCCGGTTCAGCATTATCCGGGATGCTGTTTGGCGTCCTGTCGACCAGCGATGCTGTCTGTCCGGGTCTGTTTGAAGGATCAATCCCATGCGTGTTGCCATGTCCGCGTTGTCCGCGTTCGATCTTCCGGCGGGTGAGGGCGTGTCGCCACGGCCCATCCTGCTTGTGTTGTCGCACTTGCGTTGGGATTTCGTCTTCCAGCGGCCACAGCATCTGCTGACCCGCGCCGCGCGCAGCTGCGATGTGTTTTTCATCGAGGAGCCGATCTTCGAAGGCGAGACGCTGTCGCGGCGCGTGCTGCAGCGCGAAAATGGCGTGACCGTCATTCAACCGCTGGTGCCAGTGGGCACCGATGAGGCCGACGTGCTGTTTCACCAGGGTGACATTGCCGAGGCCATTGCCGGCAGTGCCGCCGGCCGGCCGGTGTACCTGTGGTATTACACCCCGATGGCCTATGCCTTTGGCCATCGCGTCGACGCCGATGTGGTGATCTTCGACAAGATGGACGAGCTTTCGGCGTTCGATTTCGCGCCGCCGCAGCTGCGTGTGCTCGAATCGCTGCTGCTCGATCGCGCTGATGTCGTGTTCACCGGCGGTGCGTCGCTGCAGCGCGCCGCGCAGGACCGCCACGCCAATATCCACTGTTTCCCATCGAGCATCGACGTCGCGCATTTCAGCAAGGCGCGCGACGCCGGCGTGCCCGATCCCGCCGACCAGGCCGGCATCGCGCAGCCGCGCATCGGCTATTTCGGCGTCATCGACGAACGCCTCAACCTCGGCCTGATCGCCGAGATGGCGGCGCTGCGCCCCGACTGGCAGTTCGTCATGGTCGGCCCGACGGCCAAGATCGATCCGGCGAGCCTGCCACAGGCGCCCAACCTGCACTGGCTTGGCGGCAAGAGCTATGCCGAGCTGCCGCAGTATCTGGCGCATTGGGACCTGGGGCTGATGCCCTTTGCGCTCAACGACGCGACGCGCTTCATCTCGCCGACAAAGACGCCGGAATACCTCGCTGCCGGGCTGCCGCTGCTGTCGACGCCCATCCACGATGTCGTCGAACCCTATGGCACGATGGGGCTGGTCGAGATCGCCGCTACCGCCGGCCAGATGGTCGAGGCAGGCGCCATGCTGATGGCGCGACGCGCCGACCCGGCGCAGGAAAGCGTGCGGCTGGCGATGGCCGACAGCTTCCTTGCTGGCGGGTCGTGGGACCAGACCTGGGCGGAAATGCACGCCCATATCCGGCAGATCGAACTGCGCGCGTATCACGCTACCGGTGCCGCTGCCGATACCAAGGTTGCCGCGAATGTTTGACTGGCTGATCGTCGGTGCGGGCTTTGCCGGCGCGGTCCTCGCCGAACGGCTGGCCTCCCAACGCGGTGACAAGGTGCTAGTCGTCGATCGTCGCAATCATATCGGCGGCAATGCCTTTGACCGTTACAACGAGCATGGTGTGCTGGTGCATCAATATGGCCCGCACATCTTTCATACCAATTCGCAGCGCATCTTCGACCATCTGTCGCAGTTCACCGCGTGGCGGCCGTACGAACATCGTGTGCTCGGCGCCGTCGACGGGATGCTGGTGCCGATCCCGATCAACCTCGACACCGTCAACACCCTCTATGGCCTCAACCTGACGAGCGACGAACTGCCGGCGTGGTTCGCCGCGCGCGCCGAGCCGGTGGCAGAGATCAGGACATCCGAAGACGTGGTCGTTTCGGTCGTCGGCCGGGAACTTTATGAAAAATTCTTCCAGGGGTATACCCGCAAGCAATGGGGCCTCGACCCGTCGCAGCTCGACAAGTCGATCACCGCGCGGGTGCCGATCCGCACTGATCGCGACGACCGTTATTTCACCGACAGCCACCAGTATATGCCGCGCGACGGTTATACGCGGATGTTCGAGCGCATGCTCGATCACCCCAATATTGCGGTGATGACCAATACCGATTATCGCAGCATCCGCGATTTCGTGCCGCATCGCCGGCTGATCTACACCGGCCCGATCGACGAATATTTCGATCATCGCCACGGCAAGCTGCCCTATCGCTCGCTGCAGTTCCGCCACGAAACACTCGATCGGGAACAGGCGCTGCCGACCGGCACGGTCAATTATCCGCAGACGGAGGATTACACGCGGATCAGCGAATACAAGCACATGACCGGGCAGGTGCACCCCAAGACCGCAATCACCTATGAATATCCGGCGGCCGACGGCGACCCCTATTATCCGATCCTGCGGCCCGAGAACGCGGCGCTCTACAAGCGCTATGAGGCGCTGGCGCTGGCAACCCCAGATGTCTGGTTCGTCGGCCGGCTGGCGACCTATCGCTATTACAATATGGACCAGGTGACCGGGCAGGCGCTGGCGACGTTCGAGCGCATCGAAGCGCAGGTGCCGCGCACCGGCGCCGCGGCCATGCACAACGGCGCGGTCCGGGCCAGCCTGTGACCCTGCTCGCCAGCGACCTGATGGGCGGCTTCGAATGCGCCGCGCAAAAACGTCGCGACGGCATTCGCCTCGATATCCAGGCCGCGACCGGCCA
>JANOCM010000599.1:0-4249 GCA_031412175.1 Alphaproteobacteria bacterium | reverse complement strand
CGACGCTGATGCTGTGGATCTTCATCCCGGCGATCTATTTCTACATCGGCCCGGCGATGGCGATGGTGCAGAATCTCGCCCCCTGCCGGATGCGCGCCATGGCGATCGCCGTGTCGCTGGTCGCCGCCAATGTGCTCAACCTGATCATCGCGCCGCAGGGTGTAGGCTGGCTGAGCGACTATTTCGCCGGCCCGGCCGGTGCCGACGCCGCGTCGCTGCGCAGCGCCCTGCTGATCCTCGCCCCGACCGGATTCTGGGCGGCGTATCACTACTGGGCCGCGGCGCGGACCATCATCGCCGACCAGCAGGCCGCGGTCGGCTATGTCTAGATCGTGAAGCTCACCGACATCACCACCTTTGTCGTCGGCAATCCGCCGCCGCATTTCGGCGGGCGCTATTTCGTTTTCGTCAAGCTGACCACCGCCGACAATATCAGCGGCGTCGGCGAGGCCTATTGCGTGCCCTTCGATCCGCACCTGGTGGCCAAGCTGATCGAGGATGTTTTCGATCGCTACGTCCGCGGCAATGATCCGCACGATATCGAGACGATGTGGCGGCGGGTGTATTCGAGCGGGTTCACCCAGCACCCCGATCTGACGCTGATGGGTATTCTGAGCGCGCTGGAAATGGCGTGCTGGGATATCGTCGGCAAGGCGGCCGGGCAGCCGGTGTACAAGCTGCTCGGCGGCCGCGTCCATGAACGGCTGCGCGCCTATACTTATATTTATCCGCGCCCCGGCGATGCGAGCGACGTCTATCACGACCCCGATCTCGCCGCGAACCGCGCCGCCGAATATCTGGCGCAGGGCTTCACCGCGCTGAAGTTCGATCCGGCCGGGCCCTATTCGGCCTTCGATGGCCGGCAATTGTCGCCCGAAGCGCTCGACCTGAGCGAGCGCTTTGCGCGCCAGTTGCGCGAAGCCGTCGGCACCCGCGCCGACCTGCTGTTCGGCACCCATGGCCAGATGACCGCTGCCGGTGCCATCCGGCTGGCAAGGCGGCTCGAACCCTATGATCCGCTGTGGCTCGAAGAACCGGTGCCGCCCGATGCCCCCGATGAAATGGCCAAGGTGGCGCGCGCCACATCGATTCCCATCGCCACCGGCGAACGCCTCGCAACGAAATATGATTTCGCCCGGCTGCTTAAGGCCGGTGCCGCGGCGATCTTGCAGATGAACCTCGGCCGCGTCGGCGGCATCCTCGAGGCCAAGAAGATCGCCGGCATGGCCGAGGTCGACCATGTCCAGATCGCCCCGCACCTGTATTGCGGACCTGTTGTGGGCGCCGCCAACATCCAGATCGCCACCTGTTCGCCGAACTTCCTGATCCTTGAAAGCATCGAGAGCTGGGGCGGTTTCCACAGCGAGATCCTGCTGTCGCCGATCCGGTTCGAAGACGGCCATGTCATCCCGCCGACCGCGCCGGGCCTGGGGGTCGAGATCAACGAGGCCGTTGCGCGCGCCAACCCCTATACCGGCACCCTGCTCCATCTCGAGATGACCCAGCATCCGGTCGCTTGATGGACGAATTTGACTACATCGTCGTCGGCGCCGGCACTGCCGGCTGCGTGCTCGCCAACCGGTTGTCGGCCGATGGCAAGGCGCGCGTGCTGCTGCTGGAGGCCGGCGGCTCGGACCTGACGATCTGGATCCAGCTGCCGATCGGTTATGGCCGGACGTTTTTCGACCGGCGGGTCAACTGGATGTACGACACCGATCCGGTGCCGGGGCTCGGCGGCCGCAAAAGCTATTGGCCGCGCGGCAAGGTCATCGGCGGCTCGGGGTCGATCAACGCGATGGTGCATGTTCGCGGCCAGCGCGGCGATTTCGAGGATTGGGCGGCCGCCGGCAATCCGGGCTGGGGCTGGGACGATGTGCTGCCGTGGTTCATGGCATCCGAAGATCATGACCATGGCCCCAGCGCCTGGCACGGCAGCGGCGGGCCGCAGCATGTCACCGATATCTCGGGCGTCGCGCATCCGCTGTGCAACCGCTTCATTGCCAGTGGCGAACGCCTCGGCTTTCCGTTCAGCCGCGATTTCAACGGCGCCCAGCCCGAAGGCGTCGGCATCTATCATATCAACACGCGCAAGGGCTGGCGCGCCTCGACGGCCAATGCCTATCTGCATCCGGCGCTGAAACGCGGCAATCTCGAACTGCGCACGCAAGCACACGTCACGCGCGTGCTGTGGGATGGCCGCCGCGCCACCGGCGTCGAATATCGGCGTGGCGGCGAAACGCGCGTGGTGCAGGCCCGGCGCGAGGTGATCCTGGCCGGTGGCGCCATCAATTCGCCGCAGCTGCTGCAATTGTCGGGCGTGGGCGATGCGGCGCTACTCGCCGGCCTCGGCATCGCGCCCGTCGTCGATGCGCCGGCGGTCGGCCGCAACCTCCAGGATCATCTGGCGGTCAGCTATTTCTACAAATCGGCGGTGCCGACGCTCAACGACGAGCTGCGGCCGTTTTTCGGCAAGGCGCGCGCCACACTACGCTATCTGTTCACGCGCGGCGGGCCGCTATCGATGAGCGTCAACCAGGGCGGCGGCTTCGTGCGCGGCAGCCCGGGCAGCGAACGCGCTGACTTGCAGCTGTATTTCAGCCCGGTGAGCTATATCCGGTCGTCGCTGGCCGAGCGCAAGCTGCTCAATCCCGATGATTTTCCGGCGTTCCTGATGTCGTTCAACGATTGCCGGCCGACCAGTCGCGGGCAATTGCAGATCCGGTCGCCCGATCCGTTCGTGCATCCGGCGATCCAGCCCAATTATCTCGCCACCGATCGCGACATCGAACAGGCGCGGATCGGCATGCGGCTGCTGCGGACGCTGGTCTCAACCGCGCCGCTTGCCGACATCATCGTCGATGAACTTGTTCCCGGCCGCCATCTGCAGAGTGATGCCGAACTGCTCGACGATTTTCGCGCCCGCGCCGATACGGTCTATCATCCGACGAGCACCTGCATGATGGGCCCGGACCCGGCGACGTCGGTCGTCGATGCGCGGCTGCGCGTCCACGGCGTCGCTGGCCTGCGCATCGCCGACGCGTCGATCTTCCCCAACATCACGTCGGGCAACACCAACGCCCCGACGGTCATGGTCGCCGAAAAGGCCGCCGCGATGATCGTGGCCGATGCGCTTGATGGGCAACACTGACCGATAAAATAAATTGACCGATTGCGCCCGCCCGGGATGGCCATATCATCGCGCTGTTTCGGAGGGGAAACGGCCGTGTCGCACGCCAGGATCGATCTGCAGAAGCTGCCGCCGCTGAAGGCGCTGAAGGGCTTCGAGGCCGCCACCCGGCACCAGAGCATCCGTGATGCCGCCGACGAACTCTGCCTCACCCACCCGGCGATCAGCCACCAGGTCCAGCTGATCGAGGATGCGCTCGGCGCCGAATTGTTCGCCCAGGATGGCCGCCACATCGTTTCGACCGAACAGGGGCGGATTTTCTACCCCTATGTCCGCGCCGCGTTCGAATCTCTGCTCGAAGGCGTCGAGGCGGTGCATCGCAGCGCCACCGACAAGCCGTTGCGCGTGCAGACCTATGTGACCGCCTCCATCCGCTGGCTGGCGCGCCGCGTGCCGCAGTTCCTTGCCGAGCATCCGTCGATCAAATTGTCATTGAGCACCTGCGCCGTCGAATGGGCGTTCGACGATGTCCATGCCGATGTCGGGCTGGTGTATTGCGAGACCCTGCCCGATCCGGCGCGCTATCACTGGATTCCGCTGTTCGACTATGCACTGATCACCGTCTGCAGCCCGGCGCTGGCGGCGCGCATCGGCCGCAAGCCCCGCGTCGAGGACCTGCTCGAACAGCCGCTGGTCGCGGTCTATACCGAGGTGCGCAACTGGAACAGCTGGTTCGAATCGGCCGGCGTCGGCTTTGATCCGTCATCGCCGTACCTCGTTGTCGATACGCTCGCCGTGGCGCTCGAGATGGCGCTGGCCGGCGAAGCCATCGCGTTGGTCAACGGGCCGTTCGTGGGCGGCGACCTTGCCGCCGGCCGGCTCGTCATGCCGGTGGCGCACCGCACCCGCTGCCCGGGCAGCTGGGGGCTCATTTGCCGCAAGGACATGAAGGACAATATCCGCGTCCGCACCTTCATGGACTGGGTGGTGCGCCATGCCGCTGAGACGATCCCGGAACGGCGCCCCGAACTGGCCTAATCGAGCGCGATCCACGCCGATTTGGATTCCATGTAGCCGGCAATCGATTCGAGCGACTTGTCGCGGCTGTTGCCCGATTGCTTG
>JANOCM010000598.1:0-1874 GCA_031412175.1 Alphaproteobacteria bacterium | reverse complement strand
CGTTCGGCCAGCGTCAGGTGCGGGTTCCAGGTGTCGATGATCAGCACGGCGCGCAGTTCGTCGGAATCGTTGATCGCCTCGTGCTCGATGGTGTCGTCGAAGGCAAAGGCTTCGCCTGCCACCCACGCCCGGGTTTCGCTGCCGACGCGGAAATTGCACGCCGGCGGCACGATCAGCGGCAAATGGACGATGGTGCGGATATTGGTGGCGCCGGTGTGCGGCGGGATATGGGTGTGCGGCTTCAGCAGCGAAAAGAACGCCACCGGACCGCGCCCTGGGCAATCGAACAGCGGCAGTCGGTCAAGCACCGCGGCGGTTTTGGGGCAGCGATCGCGCAAGGTGGCGTTGGGCTTGCCGTGTTCGATGAGGAATTGCGCCGCCCAGGCGTCGTTGTGGTTGAGTTCGGCCCATTGGTTGACCGGCGCGCCGGCCGGATAGGCGACATAGGGGGCGAAACCCGCGCCGCCGGCGGCGAGCACCGCCTGCAATTCGGCGCGGATGGCAGGGGTCGCCGCCTCGAGCTCGGCGAGCCAGGGGAAACGCCGGCGATCGAAGAACTGGTCCGCGGGTAGATAGGGGTAGTGCAGCACCAGCGGCTGATGGTGAAAGACGCGGCGGCGGCCGAGCCCGATATCGACGCAATGATCGAAGCGCAGCCGATCGGCGGGATCGACACCGGCGCGCGCCGCGGCGAGCGCACCATCGAGCCGGCTGGCCAGCGCCGCGGTCGATTGCGCGACCAGCTCGCGGGCATGGGCGATGCCGGCGGTAAAGCCAGGGCCATGTTCTTCGCGCGGATCGAGCGCCGCGAGCAGCCGGGTGTACATCTCCAGCGCGCGCGCCATGTCGCCGCCGGTTTCGAAATGATAGCCCTTGGCGAACAGCGCGTGGCTGAAATAGGGGTCGCGATCGAGCGCCCGGTCGAGCGCATCTGCCTCGGCCGCGCGATCGCCGGCGCTGCACAGCGCGGTGGCAAGGTTGAACCACAGCAGCGCCGAATCGGGATCGGCGGCAACGGCGCGGCGGAGTAGGCTGGCGGCTGAGGCGGCATCGCCCTGGCCGAGCGCGCGCAGGCCGGCGCTGTTGAGGGCGGCGGGATCATCGGCCATCGGGCGCGCCCTTCATTCGAAACGCCGGCCGGTGACAAGGACGCCGGCGGGATCGATGCGGACGTCGCGCCAGGTCAGCCCCCAGTGCAGGTGCGGCCCGGTGGCGCGGCCGGTGGCACCGACGGCGCCGATGACCTGGCCTTCGGCTACGACATCGCCCGGCTTCACGTCGATCCGCGACAGATGGAGAAAGGCCGAAACCAGGCCGAAGCCATGGTCGATCATCACCAGATTGCCCTCCAGCGTGAACAGCCCGCGCGCCAGCCGCACGATGCCGCCGCACGGCGCCCGGACTTCGGTGCCGGCGGGGGCGGCGAAATCGACGCCGCCGTGCGGCGCCTGCGGGGTGCCGGCGAGGATGCGCTGGGCGCCGAACACCCCCGATTGGCGGCCCTCGACCGGGGCGAAGAACTCGGTCTGCCAATCGTCGCGGTCGGAGATGACGGCGCGCGCCGCGTCGATCTCGGCGATTTCGGCGGGGCGGCGTGCCGCGAATTCGGCGTCGGGCACCGGGCGCGGTGGGAGGGTCGGCAGATTTTCGACGCGCCATTGCCGCGCCGCGACCGGGATCGACTGGCGGATGGCAACGCCGGCCGCCGACGTCCAGGCCAGCGTCGCCACCGGCGCCGCATCGCGGCCGAAACCGATGACGAAGCGGCCATCGGCGGCGAGCTGCACCGGCCGGCCATCGAGGCTGGCGTCGCGGCTGCCGCGCGGCAGCTGGCCACGGACGAGGCCGCCTTGTTCGAGGGCGCCGATAAGGAT
>JANOCM010000597.1:0-7215 GCA_031412175.1 Alphaproteobacteria bacterium | reverse complement strand
TGGCCGATCGACGCTGTCATCGGCGACCAGAGCCCCGGCGGCGGCGCCGGCGGGCTGGCGGCGGTCTCGGGCTATCCGCATCTGACCGTGCCGATGGGCGCGGTGCGCGGGCTGCCTGTAGGCTTGAGCTTCATCGGGCCGGCGTGGAGCGAGGCGAAGCTGCTGGGGTTGGGGTTCGCCTATGAACAGGCAAGCCATGCGATGGTGACACCGACGTTCGCCGAATCGGTCGAGACGATGCCGGCGGTGGCGAGCGCGCTGGCGCCGCCCCGCTGAGCCGACAAGCGTCGTCGCGGGCTCACGGCACCGGCGCTGCCTTGATGTCGGTAGCAATGCCGGTGACGATCTGGTTTTGCTGCCAGCGCGCGGTCCGGTTCATCGCCATCCGATAGAGCGCCGCCAGAAACGCCTTGTCCCAGCCGGTGAGCGCTGCCGGGGCAGCATCGCCGGCGCTGAACAGCGCCAGGATGCTGGCAGAGGCGGGCGTGGCTGGCGGCAGGCGTGCCGGCGCCAGCGTCACCATCGCCAGATAATCGGCGACGGCGACGAGCGGCTTGCCGGTGACCAGCGGGATATCGACGATGGCGACCGCGCTGGTCGCGCCGACGGCCAGGTGCGTATCGATCAGGCTGCTGCTGTAGCTGTTGGTGGTGATCGCCGCGCTGGTGCCGGCCGAGCCGCCAATGGTACCGCTGCCGCCGCCCGCCTGCCCAGGGCCAAGGGCGGCTGTGTCGCCGGACGACGTAATGGTACCGCCCGGCGCCAGCACATGCCACCAGCGCACCGGCAGCGGCGCCTTGAGCAACGTGTCGGTTTCGGTACCGTTGAGGCGATCGATCTGCTTTGGCTTCCTGCGCACGATGACCGCGGCGGTGACCCGAGAATCGGCGCTGAAGACGATCGACAGGTTGGTCTTGCAGCCGGGCCGCGCCACCGTGATACGCGCCGCCGCGGCAGCATTCCGGATCCGGGTTTCGACGATGGCGGCATAGGGATCGGCGATGCCGGTGACCTTTGGACAGACCGGCACGGTCCACCGCGCATATTGGTCATAGCTGGGGTTGGGCGGCATTACGCTGCCGACGTAGTTCCTGGCCTGGCGGCTGATCTCAGCGTCGGTCAGGCGCTGGTTGGTGACGGTGATCGTCGTGTCGGCCGGTTGCGCTGGGGGCGGCGCTGCCGGGGCAGCAACGGCCAGGATGGCAAGCAATGGCAGCATGACGCGACCCTCAGCTATGGAATGGCTTGATTGTTATATGGCTGGCGTGTCGCCGGGACAATTCCGAAGGCCGCGGGTCGCGCAAGGCGGCAAGGGGTTGCACCGCCGGTGCAATTCCGTCATAGCGCCGCCTTCGCCGTCCCCGGGGGCAATTCCCCCGGGCGCTGGCGTTTGGACGCAAGCCGGAGGGGTGTCGCATTGGGCGGCATCAGCGATCGGCAGAGGAGTGAACCTGCATGCCATTCTATGAGCATGTCTTTCTCGCGCGACAGGACCTGGCCGCTGCCCAGGTCGAAGCGATGACGGAGACATTTTCGCGCATTATCGCCGACGGCAACGGTACCGTTGCCTCGAACGAATATTGGGGCCTGCGCAGCCTCGCCTACCGCATCGCCAAGAATCGCAAGGCGCATTATGTGATGCTCAGCATCGACGCCCCGGCCCCGGCCGTCGCCGAGCTTGAGCGCCAGGTGTCGCTCAACGAAGACATCATCCGTTACATGACCGTCCGCACCGAAACGCTGCCGACCGAGCCGTCGGCGATGATGAAGCGCGGCGAGCGCGAGCGTGAACGCGGCGATCGCGATGGCGCCCCGCGCGGCGACCGCCCCGATCGTGGTGACCGCGGCGACCGCGGTGATCGCGGCGACCGCCCCCGGGGTGACCGCCCCGACCGCGCCCCGCGCGCGTTTTGATCTGAAAGGATAGATCATGGGACGTCCCTTTTTCCGCCGCCGCAAAAGCTGCCCGTTCTCCGGCGCCAATGCACCGATCATCGACTACAAGGACGTGCGCCTGTTGCAGGGTTTCGTGTCCGAGCGTGGCAAGATCGTGCCGTCGCGTATCACCGCCGTTTCGGGCAAGAAGCAGCGCGAACTGGCCCAGGCCATCAAGCGCGCCCGCCATCTGGGCCTGCTGCCCTACCTCGTGAAGTAGGAGTAGTTCCATGGAAATCATCCTGCTCGAGCGTGTCGAAAAGCTTGGTGCCATTGGCGATGTCGTCAATGTGAAGCCCGGTTTCGCGCGCAACTTCCTGCTGCCGCGCGGAAAAGCTTTGCGGGCATCTGAAGCCAACAAGAAGAAGTTCGAAGCCGATCGCGCCCGCATCGAGGCCGATAACGCCAAGCGCCGCGACATCGCGCGCGCCGAAGCCAAGGACGTCGATGGCGCCACCGTCATCATGATCCGCCAGGCCTCGCAGACCGGCCAGCTGTTCGGCTCGGTCGCCGCGCGCGATCTCGTCGAAGTGCTCGTCGCCGGCGGTCACAAGGTCCACAAGACCCAGATCGTCCTCGACAAGCCGATCAAGACGCTGGGCATCCACGACGTTAAGGTTGCGCTGCACCCCGAAGTCGTCGTGATGGTCAAAGTCAACATCGCGCGCTCCCCGGAAGAGGCCGAGCTGCAGGCCAAGGGTGTCGACATCAACGCCGACATGTTCGAACGCGAGGAAGCCGGCTTCGTCGAAGCCTTCGACCCCGGCGCCGAGCCCGGCACGCTGCCGACCGACGACGATGCGCCGGTTGCGGCTGCGAACGACGCGACCGAAGCCTGAGGCTTTTCGTTTCGAGAAATTGGGCCGCGTTGCAATTGCAGCGCGGCCTTTTTCTTGGGTGGTACGCAAGAGGTTGTCACCCCGGCGAAGGCCGGGGCCCATAAACCGCAAATTTTCGGCAAGTGCGCTCGCGTGCGACAGTGTTGGTGGTTTATGGGCCCCGGCCTTCGCCGGGGTGACAGTGATGGTGACAGTGGGGGGCTTGACCCTTTCGTCCCGACACGCCACTCCCGCCGCCATGACCGACGAACCCGAAATCACCCCTGAAGCTGCTCCGGCGATCACCGAAACGCCGCCCGACCGGCTGGCGGCGCAGCCCAACAGCCCGTTCTACAACGCCGATCTGCTCGAACGCGGCGTCGGCATCATCTTCAACGGTGTGGAGCGCACCAATGTCGACGAATATTGCGTCTCCGAAGGCTGGGTGAAGGTCGCCGCCGGCAACAGCCGCGATCGTTATGGCCGGCCGCTTACCATCAAGGTCAAGGGCGTCGTCGAGCCTTATTTCAAGAGCTGATCGCGGCGCTCAGGGCAGCGGGACCGCGAGGCACTGGCGCTTGGCCAGCGTAGCCGGCGGTGCCGGCTCGGCCTCGATAATCGTGCGTTGAAACCGCAATTCGGCCTTGGCCGGCAGGGTGCTTTCGCCGCGGCCCCCGGCAGCGATGCTGGCGATTACGTCGATCTGCGTCGGCGGGTTGACCGAGGTGCCGAGTGCCCAGGGCGTTTCGGCGGCGCCGGCGTGAAGGTAGAGATTGCCGTTGCCCGGCGACTGGGCGCGGCCCGACGCATCGGAAATGCCCCCGCCGCTGATCCGATAGGCGAGATCGATATCGGCGTCGGCTTCGAACCACAATGTCAGGGTGTGGGCGTTGTCGGCATCCAGCGACTCCTCGATCCAGCCGCAGACCTGGGCGGCGTGCGCCGGTGCCGATGCGATGGCAAACGCGATCAGGAACGGTGCAGCGCGCATGACATGGCCCCCCATATGGCGGGCAACATAGCCGAATTCCGGTCGGCTGGCGATGCAGTCGCTTGCCACCGCCGGCGCGATGGGGCGTTGTAGCCGGCGATGGCTGATCTGTTCGGTTCCGATTCCCCCGCTGCCGGCGCACCGCCGAACCCGCCGCTGGCGGAACGGCTGCGGCCGCGCGCGCTCGACGAAGTGGTGGGACAGGGGCATCTGACCGGGCCAGAGGGCGCGATCGGTCGCATGGTCGCCGCCGGAACGTTGAGCAGCCTAATCCTGTGGGGGCCGCCGGGCACGGGCAAGACCAGCATCGCGCGGTTGCTGGCCGAGGCGGTCGGCCTGCGATTCGTCGGCATTTCGGCGGTGTTTTCGGGCGTCGCCGAGCTGAAGAAGCTGTTTGCCGAGGCGCGCGAGGCGGCGCGAGCGGGCCAGAAGACCCTGCTGTTCGTCGACGAGATCCATCGCTTCAATCGCGCCCAGCAGGATGGTTTCCTGGGGGTTGTCGAGGACGGCACGGTAACGCTCGTCGGCGCGACCACCGAAAACCCCAGTTTCGAACTCAACGCCGCCATTCTCAGCCGAGCCCAGGTGCTGATCGTGCGACGGCTGGACGAGGCGGCGCTCGGCGAGTTGCTCGACCGCGCCGAGGCCAGCGAAGCCCGGCCGCTGCCGCTGACGCCCGAGGCGCGCGCGGCGCTGGTGGCGTCGGCCGATGGCGACGGACGCTTCCTGCTCAATCAGGTCGAATCGCTGGATGCGGTGCGGCTCGACAGCCCGCTCGATCCCGCTGGCCTCGCGGCGCTGCTGCACCGGCGGATGCCGGTCTATGACAAGGATCGCGAGGGCCACTATGGCCTGATTTCGGCACTCCACAAGGCGCTGCGCGGCTCCGATCCCGATGCGGCGCTCTATTATCTCGAACGCATGCTGACGGCGGGGGAGGAGCCGCTCTACCTGCTGCGCCGGCTGGTGCGCTTTGCCAGCGAGGACATCGGGCTCGCCGATTCGAACGCGCTGGCGGTGACCCTGGCGGCCAAGGATGCCTATGTTTTCCTGGGATCCCCCGAGGGCGAGCTGGCGATCGTCCACGCCTGCCTTTATCTCGCGACGGCGCCAAAATCCAACGCCGCCTATGTGGCGGAAAAGGCGGCAAAACGCAGCGCCATCGCGACCGGATCGCTGTCGCCACCGGCGCATATCCTCAACGCCCCGACGCGGCTGATGAAGACCCTCGGCTATGGCAAGGGCTATGCCTACGACCATGATGCCGAGGACGGTTTTTCGGGCGCCGATTACTGGCCCGAGGGTATGGCGGCGGAGACATTCTACACGCCGTCGCCACGCGGTCACGAAGCGCGGTTAGGAGAGCGACTGGCCGAATGGGCCAGGCGACGCGAGGCGAAACGCGGGCAATGACGCTGCCGGGGGGCTGGGAGGATGTCGCCGCGATCGCGCTGGCGCTGCCAGGGGCCGAGCGTGCCACCAGCCGTGGTCGCGCCACAATCCGCGTCGGCGGCCGGATGTTCGTCTGTGCCGGGCGCAGCGACAATCATTTCGTGCTGCCGACAACGCTCGATGAAGCCGAGATGCTGATGTCGACGCAGCCCGACTGTTTCTACCAGACGCCGCATTATGCCGGCTGGGGCGGCGTGCTGGTGCGCTATGCCACCGCCGATCGCGAGCGGGTCACGGCACTCGTCGAGCGGGCGTGGCGCCGCCGGGCGTCAAAGGCGCAAGTGGCGGCGCTGGCGCAGCTCGCGCTGCCGCTGGCGGGTGGCGGCGGGCGTGGCTGAGCGTCGCTTCGACCGTTTCGTCGGCATCGACTGGTCGGGGGCGGTGGGCAGTCGCCATCCGTCGGTCCAGGTTGCGGTCTGTGACGCCGGGGCGGATGCGCCGCGTCTCGTGCTGCCGCCGTCGGGCGTCTGGTCGCGGGGCGGGGTGCTCGACTGGCTCGGCGGACTGTCCGGCGATGTGCTCGTCGGCATGGATGCCGGCTTCGGCTTTGCCGCGGTACCACCGTTCCTCGCGCCGGCGCGCGATCTGTGGGCGGAGATCGACGCGGTGGCGGCGGCCGATGTGGACCTCGGCGGCCACAGCTTCATCACGCATCGCCGTGACGCCTTCTGGCTGGGCGCCGCCGATGGCCCGCGGCACCTGCGGGCGCATCTGCGGGTGACCGAACGCGTCTATGCGGCGTCGCGGCTCGGCACGCCGACATCGAATTTCGTGCTGCTCGGCGCGGCGCAGGTCGGCAAGGCGACGTTGAGCGCCATGCGACTGCTCCACCGCCTGCACTGGCCGGTGTGGCCGTTCGACCCGTTGCCGGCGACCGGCCCGGTTATCCTCGAGATCTATGCCCAGGCCTTTGCGCGGATGGGCGGCGTGCGCGGCAAGTTGCGTGACCGCATGGCGCTCGACGCGGCGCTGGCGGTGCATGATTCGGCGCCGATGCCCGCCGGGTTTCCAGATGCGTTTCCCGATCATGTCGGCGATGCGATCATCACCGCCGCCGGCTTGCGTGCGATTGCGGCTGAGGCGCGCTGGTGGGCGCCGGCAGCGCTGACGCCCACGATCGCGGTGACCGAAGGCTGGACGTTCGGGGTGGGCTAGTCGACCTCCCACCATTTCGCCGCCGCCGAACGGGTGCGGCCATAATCGATCAGGCACAGCATCTCGCGCTTGTGGAACTGCACCGGTGGCGGCTTGTCGGACTTGTCGAGCGCCCGCCAGTCGGCGCAGTTGCGGCCATTGAAGACATGCGCCCGCGCATCGGGTTCGATGCGGACAAAGCGGCTGCCCGGCAATGTCGCGGCGTCGGCGGAGAAGCGATAAACCTGGTTGGTCAGGATATCGACCGAGCGGAGCCCGAGTTCGAGCAGGTCCCAGTCGCGCAAGGGTCCGCTATCGGGGCAACTGCCGTCCTTGGCTTCCTTGAACCGGCAATGCCGGTCGATCGCCAGCGTGCCGTTGACGATGACGAAGCTTGCCGGCAGCGGGGTGCGCTGCGCGGTGGCGACGCTGCGCGCGAGCGCGGCGCCGGTTGCTTCGGCGGCGCGGAACACGCCGAAGCGCATGCCGCCGTCGACCAGCATGCGCCCGTCGACATAGACCGGCGGCGCGGCGAGCGGCACCGATGACGACGCGATAAGCGCCTCGATATAGCATTGCTTGATGCGTGCCCGCGCGGGCGGCGCGGCGGCGGCCCAGCGCGAGGCCAGCGCCGTCATGTCGACGGCCTGCGCCTCGCCGTCGCGGACATCGACGACGCCGACAAAGAATTTGCGCCCGGCGGCATCGGCGGCGGCGATCTCGGCCATGATCGGATCATCGAGCGTGGCATCGAGCCGGCGGCGCAGCGGGTCGAGTGTACCGGCAGCGCCTTCGCGAACGCGATCGACAAGGCCGCGCGCCTTGACGTCGACAAGATCGGCCTCGCTGTCGATGGTATAGCCGGCGACGGTCTTGTCGCTGTGG
>JANOCM010000596.1:0-3171 GCA_031412175.1 Alphaproteobacteria bacterium | reverse complement strand
CCGATGACTTTGGCCATGATGTCCTGTTCCGTCCTTGCGCTATGGGCCCGTGCGGCGGCACCCCGAAGCGATGCCGCCCATCGTCCCCGATGGTGTCCTGCTGACAGATAATGGCCAGCCGGATGGGTTCAATAGTGGCGGTGCATTTAGGTATCGGTATGCGTCAACGCAACCCGATGACAACGCCGCCCCGGCTTCCTAGATTGCCCGCAACCAGCAAAGGATTCCGCCCATGCTCCGCAAACCGTTCCGCGCCCCGATCGCCTATGCCCTGCTCGCCTTTGCGGCGCCCGGGCTGGCGCCGGCCAGCGCCGCGACGACGGCGGCTGCAGCGGCGCCGCAGGTGCGAAACGCCACGATCCGCCTCAACCCCGTCCCCGGTCGCCCGTCGGCGGGCTATATGACCGTCATCGCCGCCGCCAAGGACGACAAGCTGGTATCGGTCACGGCGCCCGGCGTGCGGATCGAGATGCACAGCACGTCGAAGGATGGCGGCGTGATGAAGATGGCAAAGCTGACCGAAGTCCGCGTCGATGCCGGCATGGGCGTGCATTTCGATCCCGGCGCCAACCATTTGATGATCTTTGGGCTGACCGGCGCGCCCAAGACGCTGCCGCTGACGCTGAATTTTGCCAGCGGCGCCAAGGTCACCGCGACGGCGATGGTCATGCAGGCCGGCGAGGACCATGCCGGACACTGACGGCGATCCGCGACCGCGCATCCGGCCGCTGACCACCGCAGAACGCGATCTCGCCGCGTCGGTGTTCGGCGCCGGCCTCGACCCCGCCGCCGTCACCATCCGCAACGCCAAATTCTGGATGTTTCACCCCTGGTGGGTGACCATGGCGCCCGATGGCCATATCTGGTGCCATCCCAATGGCTATAGCTGGTGCAGCGACTATGCCGCGCAGCCGCTGTCGATGCGGGCGCATTTCATCCACGAGATGACGCATGTCTGGCAGCGCCAGCAGGGCATCAACCTGGTGCTGCGCCGGCCGCCGCTGGCGCGCTATGGCTATGCGCTGGCACCGGGCAAGCCGTTCAACCGCTATGGCATCGAGCAACAGGCGTGCATTGTCGCCGACGCCTATTGCCTGCGCGAAGGCGCGCGGCTGCCGGGCAAGGCGCTGGCCGATTACGCCGCGCTGCTGCCGTTCGGCGAGTGGCGTTAGGCGGCGACGCTGGCCCGGCGCCGGCGCTGCATCGCCCCCACCAGCCCGAAACCACCGATCAGCAGAGCCCAGGTCGAAGGCTCCGGCAGCGCATCGGCAGTGATCGAATCAAGGCGATAGCCCTGGCCGAGATCATTGTCGGTCAGGACGTTGCCGGGGTTGCGCGTGGTGAACACATAGCCCGAGAAATACCCCATGAACCGGTCGGTGAAGGTCAGCGCCGTCGTGCCCGAATTGGTCGCGGTGGTGACGAAGCTGGCGGCACCGCCGAGGCCGGTGGCGATCCGCCCGCCATAGCCGAGGTTGGTCAGGGCGCCGGTCGCCTTGTCGACGCCATAGATCTGCAGCGTGTCGTTGGCGTCGACAAACGACAGCGTCACGCCCTTCAGCCGCAGCAGGTTGTTAGCGGTCAGGTACAGCGCCTCATACTGGCTGGCGTTGTTGGTATCGAGCTGGGTGTTGGCGCCGCCCGGCACGCCGATGCTGCTGGCGGTGCGATCGACGAGCAAATTGGCGTTGGTGGTCGTCGTCGCGATGAGCTGCGCGACATTGGTCAGTGCGGCCGGCAGCGGCGTGAACCGCCGGGCGACGGCGGTGATGGTGATGTCGGCGGTGCCGATCTGCGTCGGTACGGCAAGCACCGTCTTGGAATAGGACAGCGCGGTGCCGGCACCGCCGCCAAAGGCCCAAGTCGCCGCCGTTGCCGGGGCGCCCGCCAGGGCAAGCGGCAAGGCAATGGCAGCAGCGATCAGCAGGCGTGGCATGTCGAAAATTCCCCCGCGCCCGATATGGCGGGCAACCGGGGCAGCCGTAGCGAAGCCGCCGGCTGAATACAATGCTGATGGTGCGTAAACTATTGTATTGCCGGCGGCCGATGCCTTTCGGGCACCGGCCGACGGTTGTGCGAGTGTCAGGCGGCGGCGGCCACGCGGCGGCGCATGGCGGCGCCGGCGAGGCCGAAGCCGGCGATCATCATCGCCCAAGTCGCGGCTTCCGGCACGGCGCCGGCCTTGAAGGCGCCGTCGATGTCGAGGGCGTAGAAGCCCGTGCGCTGGCTGCCGTTGAAATCGATGAAGCCGCCGCGGAAGTTGGGCTGGTCGTCATAGGCGAACGGCAGCGCCAGCGAGGCGGGACCGAAATTGTCATACTGCGTCAGGAACACCGTGTAGCGGCCGGTGGCGAGGCCCGACAGCACCAGCTGCGAATCCGCAACGCCTTCGGCCTGGTCGTCGTTGTAATCGATCGCTTCGCCGGCGCTGTCGTACAGCGACAGCACGGGATCGAAACCGCCGGCGGCAAAGCCGGTGCTGGTGATCGAGATCGTCGTCGGCGCGGCGACGTAGAAGAAAAAGCCGGCCTTGCCGTTGTCGTTGGCAAAGGTGCCCGAAAAGCTGGCAGCGGCGGCGCCGGTGGCTGCAACTGCTGCGATTGCGAAGGTGGCGAGCGTGCAGATCATCATGGTATCCCCTGGATTGTCGACCGCGTCGGCGGTCCGGATTGGCTGGCCAAATATCGAAAAGGCCCCGGCGGCGCGGCCACCGGGGACAGATTCGATCAATTGGCGTTCTGGACGGTCAGCTTGAGCATCTGGCCGAGCACCGTCTGGTCGGTGTAGGCGCCATAGCCGAGGTGATACGACTTGCCGTCGACCGGATTGACGAGGTCGACACCGGTGTCGTCGGTCTGGTCGGCGAGCGCGACAACGGCATCGGCGCCCTTGCCATAGGCGAACAGCGGCACGAGGCCGGTGCCGTGGTTGGGGCCGAACCAGCGGTTGCCCGGCGTCAGGCCGGCACCCTTGTCGGTCAGCGGCTGGAACGGCACGGTGGCGCCATCGGGACCATAGAGCAGATGGTCATGATCGGCGGTGACGATCAGCAGCGTGTTGTCCCAGGTCGCGGCGGTATCGGCGCGGTTGACCCAGTCGATCACCGCCTGGACCATGTTCTCGGATTCAAGCTGGTCCTCGATCATGCGGGCGGTGCTGTTGCCATGTTCG
>JANOCM010000595.1:0-1583 GCA_031412175.1 Alphaproteobacteria bacterium | reverse complement strand
CTTTCTGATGGACCGGCTGATGGCGCGGGTCGGGCTGAACGGCCGCGCCTTCATCCCGCTGATCTCGTCATTCGCCTGTGCAGTGCCCGGCATCATGGCGACGCGGACGATCGATTCGCCCAAGGATCGCCTGACCACCATCCTGATCGCGCCGCTGATGACCTGTTCGGCGCGGCTGCCGGTCTATGCCGTCATCATCGGTGCCTTCATTCCCGATCGCCCGGTGTGGGGCGTGCTCGGGCTGCAGGGGCTGGTGCTGTTCGTCCTCTATATCGTCGGTGTCCTCGGTGCGCTCGTCGCGGCCTGGGCGCTGCGGCACACGGTCACCAAGGGGCCGAGCCCGACCTTCCTGATGGAGATGCCGAAATACCAATGGCCGGCGCCGCGCGATATCGGCATCGGCATGTACCAGCGCGCCCAGGCCTTCGTCGTCCGCGCCGGCGGCATCATCCTCATCTCCACCATTGTCCTCTGGGCGCTCGCCACCTGGCCGAAGCCGCCCGCCGACTGGAACCGCCCGGCGCTGGAATACAGCATCGCCGGCCGCATCGGCGCGGGGCTGGAGCCGATCTTCCGCCCGATCGGTTTCAACAAGGAAATCGCGCTGGCGCTGGTGCCCGGCATGGCGGCGCGCGAGGTCGCTGTCAGCGCGCTCGGCACTGTCTATTCGCTGCAGGGGGTCGATGAAGACCATAGCGAGGGGCTGATTTCGAAACTGCGCGGCGCCTGGAGCCTGCCGACCGCGCTGGCCTTCCTCGCCTGGTTCGTCTTTGCGCCGCAGTGCATTTCGACCTTGGCGGTGACGCGGCGCGAAACCGGCGGCTGGAAATGGCCGGCGTTCATGTTCGCCTATCTGTTCGGTGCGGCCTATGTCGCCGCCGGTATCACCTATTGGGCGGCGCGCGCGCTGCTCTGACGTACCGGCACCAGCCGGATTTCGGCGTCGGCATGGCTGGCCTCGGCGCCGACCGGGATCGGCGTGAAGGTATCGCTGATCCACAACAGCTGCCCCTTGGCATCGGTGATCCGCGCCGATAGCGACGGCCGCGCCGGGTGGGCGGCGCGGCGCGCATCGTAATCGAGCCGCCAGTGGAACGGCACCTGGTTGCCGCGCGGGCGAATTTCGGTGCGGGCGAGCAGCGGCGCCGCGCCGTCGGCGCGGGCGGTGTCGCGCAGTTCGACGCTTACCACCACGCCCAGCGGCAGCGCGATCCGCGCCGGATAGGTGACGGTGCCAGTGGCGACACCCGGCGTCGCGGTGGGCGGCGCCGCCTTGCAGGCGAGCGGCGGTGCGCCGGATTGGGTGATCTCGAGCGTCTTGGCGCCCTCGACACCGCGGCCGCGCAATTTCAGCCCGCCGCCGGAATAGACAAAGCCCGACCAGGCGAGGCCGTGCGACAGCGGCACTTCACGGCCCTTGTGAGTCAGGATCGTGCCATAGGGCTGCTCGGCGATCGCGGCGAGGCTGCCATCGGCGCAGATGTAGCGGCCCGAGGCAGCGAAGCGATATTCGGCAGCGGCCGGCACCGGCACGGCGAGGATGGCAAGACAGGCAAGCGCGATTCGCATCGGCAATCTCCCTT
>JANOCM010000594.1:0-7593 GCA_031412175.1 Alphaproteobacteria bacterium | reverse complement strand
CCTAAAGCGCTTTTTCTCCGACCTGGTGTTTCCCGAACAGGGCCTCGCCAGCCGCAACGCCGCTGCCGAGAAAAAGGCGCGGCAACGCTATGCCCTGGGCATCGGCGGCGGCGTAGCGGCCCTGGTCATCGCCATCGGCCTGTGGGGCTGGGGCTACGTCAAGAACAGCGCGCTGATCCGCGGCGTCTATGAAACCACCGCCGCCTATGCCCAAGCCGCCGGCATCGCGCGCGGCGGCACGGCTTCGGCATCCGAAGACCTCGCGGCGCTGGGCGTGCTCGGCAAGGCGAGCACCGACATGGCGGCAGCGAGCGATTTCGGCCTCGGCCTCGGCCAGGGCGGCCGGCTGTCGGCGGAAATCAAGGCGATCTACGGCCGCGACCTGCAGCGCCGGTTGACGCCGATCCTCGCCGGCCTCGCCGAGGACCGCATCGCCGCCGATACCAGCAATCCGGCGCTGCTCTACGACGATCTCAAATCCTATCTCGTTCTCGGTGGCCGTGGGCCGCTGCTGCCCGAACAGGTGACCGGCTGGGTGCAGCCGGCGTGGAGCGCGCGCGGCGGCGGCGGCGATGTGGCGAGCGAAGCCAGTGAGCTGGTGCGTCATACCGCGGCGCTGTTCGACGGGAATTTCAAACCGGTCGCTGTCGATGCAACGCGGATCGATCGTGCCCGCGAAGTGCTGCGCGCCCAGCCGCCGGCAGTCCGCGTCTATGGCCGGCTCAAGGGCAAGGCGATGGAGGCCGGCGAGCCGATGTGGACGGCGCGCGAAAACGCCGGGCCACGGCCGGAGATCTTTTTTGCATCGAGCGGCGCCTTTGCGCCGGGCTCGGGCATTCCGGCGTTGTTCACCCGCAAGGGCTATGACAAGATCTTCCTGCCGATCCTCGCCAGCGGCCCCAAGCTGCTCGAAGAGGAAGCCTGGGTGGTCGGCGACAGTGGGCCTGCGGCTGCGATGCCCGATCTCGGCGCGTTGAAGCGCGATCTCGAGCGTCTGTATTTCGATGAATTCCTGCAACGCTGGCGCGCCTATTTCGCCGGCATGCAGCCGCGCGCCGCAACCTCGCTCGCCGACAATGTTCAGCGCCTGCGCGATGGCAGCGGGCCGCTGTCGCCGCTGCCGCCGCTGCTGCGCGCTGCGGCGCTGGCATCGGACATGACGCCACCAAAGGGCGCCCCCAAGGTCGGCGGGCTCGGTGGCAAGCTGCTCGGTGCCGTCGGCATGGGGCCGGGTTCCGGTGCCGACGATGCCCGCACCGCGGTGGTCAACGCCTTCCTGCCGCTTCGCATGTTCGTCGGCATTCCGCCCGGTGGCGGCGCCCCGGCGCCAAACGCGCCGCTCGACCTGATGCTCGGCAGCATGGGGCAGCTCGCCGACAAGCTCAACGTCATCTCGGTGCTGCCGGGCGGCGGCGGCGAAACCGGATCGGCCGCGAGTCTGGAAGTCCGCGCGCTGATCAGCCAGCTCGACCAGACCGCCAATGCGATGCCCGAACCCGCGGGCATCATCGCCAAGGCGATTGCCAGCGACGCCAATGTGGCGCTGGGCGGCGCGCGCACGGCGCAGATGGGGGCGGCGCTCGACGCAAGCTTTGGCAGCCAGTGTTCGGAGGTCGTGGCCAAGGTGTTCCCGGTCCAGCCGGCGGCGCAGGTCGAGATCTCGCTCGCCGATTTCAGCCGGTTCTTTGCACCCCAGGGCGCCATCGCCAAGTTCGTATCGCAGGAACTCGCCGGCTATGTCGATACCACCGGCCCGGCGTGGATCGCCAAGCCCAACGCCGCCGAAATCGGGCTGACCGAGGCCAATGTCCGCGCGCTGCAGGCCGCCAACCAGGTGACGCGAACGTTCTTCGCCAGCGATCCGCAGGCGCCGCGGCTGGTCTATCAGCTCGAACCGATGGCGCTGGCGGGCGCCAAGTCGGTCAGCCTCAAGATCGATGGCCAGGTGCTGAAGTATGACGGCAAGGCAGCGGTGCCGGCGACGTTCGAATGGCCCGGCGCCGGCGCTGCGTCGGTCGAATTCGCGATGGAGGGCAGCAGCGTGCCGGCGATCCGCACCTGGCCCGGGCAATGGGCGTTGTTCCGGCTGATGAAGGCCGCCGCGGTGCGCGCTGGGGCGACGCCATCGGCGGGCGAAGGCAGCCTGACCGAAGGCGGTGCGCGCTTCGATTTCCGGGTCCGGACGTTTGTCGCCGGCAATCCCTTTGTCGTCGATCCGTTCATCAAGGTCGCCTGTCCGGCGCGCATCACCACTGGCCCGGGCGCCAACCCGCCGGTCACGGGATAATCACGCGACCAGGAACGGCACGCCCGCCATCCGCTGCAGCGCGGTATCGACATCGACTTCGTGGCCATAGCCCGACGCCGCCCAATCGGCCGCCAGCGCCGCGCGGTCGCGACTGCCGTCGAGCAAGGCGAGGAACGCCAGCGGGCCGTCGAGCGGCATGTTGATGACGTTGTGGTCGAGCGAGTAAAGATTGCGGTGGCCGGCGGCGATCTGGGCGCGCGCCACCGGGCTGGCCAGCGGACGTTTGCCCGCAGCGGTGACGCCCGGGAGCGGCGTCGCAAACAGGCATACGACCTCGGCGGTGAACAGCTTGAACAGCGCCTCCTGCATGTCGGGTGTGTCGGCGATATCGGTCACCGGTGATCGCTGCGGCCAGCGACTGCCCAGCGCCTCCAGCCGGTCGGCAAGGATCGCATCACCGATCTTGAAGTCATCGTCGTTGATCTTGAAGGTTTCCGCGCCAGTCCGCTTCGCCCGGGTCGACACGTACAGCGGCGCCAGCCGGGCGGGGTCGAGGCGCCGCGCCGGGTGGCGGCCGGCACGCACCAAAAGGGTCTGGTGGAAGAACACCGTCGATCCGAAATCGGTGGTCTGCGCCTTGTGGACGACCGTCGGATCGTCGTCGTCGGTGCCGGGCAGTCCGTCGTAGACCATCGGCGCCGACGCTTCGTTGAGGAATCCCAGCCCGACAGCCTTGGCGGCGGCAACGACATCGCTGAGCAGCTGCGGGTGCCATTCGCCACTCAATTCATCGTGGAACAGCGTTTCGGGATGCTGGCGCAGCATCGGCCGCGCCACGTCGCGCAGCGCGGCGACGACGGTGCGTTCGTCGGGCCGCGGCCGGGCGAAATCCTCCAGCACTTCATAGGCGCGTTTCAGCCGCGCGGCCTGGTCGTCGATGCCCTGCAGATGGTGAAACATCAGGTCGCGGATGGCCTGCCGCATGTGCCCGCCCGGCAGGGCATTGTAGCTGACGAACGCCACGCCCTCCGGCGCCAGCACCCGGGCGATCAGCGCCATCAGCGCGGTGCGCACCGGCGGCGGCACCCAAGCATAGACGCCATGGGTGATGACATAGTCATATTGCCCCTGCATCGCCTGCGCCGCGACCATGATGTCGCCGACTTCGTTGACGATGTTGGTCAGCCCGGCGGCGCGAATCAGTGCGTTGCCACGGGAGATCGCCACGGCCGACAGGTCGAAATTGTGGAATTGCGCCTGGGGATAGGCGGCCGCCATGGCGATCATATTGACCCCGTCGCCGCCGCCGATTTCCAGGACCCGGGCCGTGGCCACCGGGGCTGCCGCGAGCCCGTGGAGGGCGGAGATCGCCGCCAGCCGGTCGGGATGGGTTATCGGGAACAGCGTCGCCGGATAGGCAACAAGGTCATAGCTCGTCGATGCCCCCATCGCCGCGGTCAGTTGGCGCGCGAAAACTCGACGCGGCGGTTGGCGGGCGCTGTCGGCGGGGTGCCGGGCCGCGGCTTGTCAAAGCCAAAGCCATGCGGCTGGACGCGCGACGGATCGACGCCCTGCGCAACCAGGAAATCGGCCACCGACTGGGCGCGGCGCTTCGACAGTTCGAGGTTGTATTCGCGGTTGCCGACGGCATCGGTGTGGCCATCGACGTTGAACTTCATCGACGCCAGCGCCGGCGAGCGCATCGCCTCGGCAAAGGCGCGCGCCTCGGCCTTGCCCTGGTCGGTCAGGTCGGCGGAGCCATTGGCAAAGGTCACCTGCATGTCGAGCCCGCCGCTCGACGTCGCGGGCGCCGGCGCGGCGTTGCGGCGCGGCGGCGCCTTGGTGGCGGTGCGGATCGGGGCGGCGGCCGGCGCGGTGCTTGTCGTCGGCACCTTGACCGTGTTGGGGCGCGCCAGACTAAAGGCGCGTTCGTCGCCGACCTTGATCTGCTGGCTGCTGTCGGGCGCCGTGTCGCCGCAACTGCCGCTCAATTTGCAGACGATATCGTCGGGGGTGTTGCGCGCGGCCGGTGCCTGTGCCGTTGCAGATTGCGCCGCGGCGATGGCAAACGCCATTCCGATCAAGCCATAAGCACGCATTTTACGTCCCCAACGTTGCAACAACAGATTTTGAGTGTGTTAACTGTAAACCCTCGCGGGGCAATTGACAATCATTCCGGCAATCGCTTCGCTATGCTCGCGGCGCGATACTTCCAATTAGCAGGGGCCATGATGCTGACACTCATCCCGCGCGGTCCGGGCGCTCCGCCGCCGGTCCGCATCGATGCGCGCGGCGCCACCATCGGCCGCGGCGCCGGCGTCGACCTGACCCTGCCCGATCCCGCCAGCATGGTGTCGTCAAAGCATTGCCGCATCGATTTCCACGCCGGCCGCTATGTGCTGACCGATACCAGCACCAACGGCACCTCGGTCAATGGCCGGCGGCTCGCGGCGCCGCATCCGCTCGCCGAAGGCGATGTGATCGCCATCGGGCCGTGGCAGGTGGCGGTGTCGCTGGCGGCCAGCGCGGCAGCGGCGCCGCCGGCGATCGACCCCAATTGGAACCGTGCCCCTGCCCCGCCGGCCGGCGCGACGATGCAGCAACCTGCCGTTGGCGGTGGGCCACAGCCAGGCGGCGATGCGGTCAGCCAGTTGCTGGCCGCCGCCGGCATTCCGCGCGCCTCGATCGCCGCCAGCGACGCGGTGGTGCTCGCCGCCGCCGGCGCGCTGCTGCGGCAATTCAGCGGCGGGCTGATCGCGATGCTCGCGGCGCGCGCCAAGGCACGCGGCGAACTGGGGTTGAAGCCGCCACCGGCATCGAACAACCCGCTGAAGAAACAGGCCAAGCCCGAAGTTGCGCTGGCGCAGTTGCTCGGCGCGCCGCAGCCCGCCGAACGCGCCGTCGCCGAAGCGCTCGCCGAGATCGAGGCGCACCAGGCGGCGACGCTCAAGGCGATGCAGGGCGCGTTGCGCGCCACGCTCGACGAGTTCGCCCCCGATGCGATCCGCAAGCACCACGCCAAGGCCAGCGACGCGGTGCTGTGGCAGGCCTATGACAAGGCCTATGCCGGCCAAGGCGGCGACAGCTTCATCGAGGTTTTCGCGCGGGAATTGGGCGCATCGTACGAAAAACTGGCGAAGTCCGGGTAACGTCGGTTCGCAGCCAGCTCGATCCGTCTTCCCCGCGAAGGCAGGAATCCATCACACGAGCGAGCCCGCCATCGGCACGTTGGGGCAATGGATTCCCGCCTTCGCGGGAATGACGAGACGCCTGAATCACAAATAGACGCGAGCGGCGAGTCGCAGGCGGTTTTCGGGTATCGGGATACCGAATTATGCTCGGAAGTTGACGAAAGTCACTGTTTTGACGGTTTTTCGAACGCTGCGTGCCCTTCGGCAGCGTGTCGGTCACCAGCAATGTCAAAGAGCAAGACGCTCGCATCGATAACCCATTCGGTTAACAATGTCAATACATACGAGCCGTTGAGGCGCTTTCGCTATTCCTTGACCTCGTCGACCATCTTGAACCAGACCATTTCCGCCTTCCAGCCACGCGCCGCAGCGGCGGTGGCAAAGCCGGCGGTGTTCATCGTCTTGCCGGCAAAGAATTCCGGGCTGAAGCCGCCGTCGCCGGTCAGCAGCAATATGCCCGACCAGCCATCATGGTCGGCGTCGATCTGCAACCGGTAACGGTCCCCGCCCAGATCGGCGATCGGCGTGCCGTTCTTTTCCATGCCGGCAAAGGCGGCGCGGTTGGGAATCACTTCCGAAATCGCGCCGCTCGGTTCGATGCCGTACAACGCAAAGTCCTGCGCCGGGTTGGCGAGATCGAGATTGACGATGGCGCGTGCGCCGACCTTGCCGGCATAGGCGCTGTCGGGCGGCAGCACGCTCATTTCGAATTTGCGCTGCGGCACCGAAAGATGCGGCGTGCCGCTGGCGCGGATGGCGCGGAACGCATCGATCGAGGCGCATTCCGACGCATTGATCGGCGCCACCGCGCTGAAATCGGTCGCGGCAACGCGCGCACCGCTGGCGGCAGCGGCGTCCGAAACCGCCTTTTCGGCCTGCGCCGGCGCGCCCGCCACGCCAGCAAACGCCAGCGTAACCCCATCGGGGCTGTCGTTGGCGCCGAGCAGATCGAGCCAGGTGCATGACAGGCCCGGCAACGCCGCGGTCACCGCCGCTTGCGCCTTGACGGCCGCCGAAGGCCCTGCCGCCACCGCCGGGCCGGTCGCCGCGGGCGTCACCACCGGCGGCGTATCGGTGCCGCCAAAGGCCAGCCAGCCGCCGAGCCCGAGCAGCGCCACCAGCCCGACGCCGCCGCCGATGATCAGGCCCTTGTTGCTGCTGTTGCCGACATCAGCGGTTTTCAGCGCTTGCGCCGCGACCGGCTTTGGCTTCGGTTCGACCTTGGGATCACTCTTGCCCGGTTTCGCAACCGCTGCCGCCGCCGCCCCCGCCGGCGCTGCCAGCGCGGCGATCACCGCCTCCATCGACCGCAGCCGCGCCTGGGGATCGGGCGCCAGCATCCGATCGAGCACACCGCGGATTTCCGCCGGCGCGACGCTGGTATCGGCACCCTTGCGGCGGCGGTCGATGGCATCGACGAACGACGATCCCATGTCGATATTCTTGCCTTGCGCCACCGCGAGGATGACGAGGCCGAGGCTGTAGACGTCGCTCCACGGCCCGACTTCGCGATCGAAATCGCCGAGCTGTTCGGGGGCGACATAACCCAGCTTGCCGGCAAAGCCGTCGCCGATGATGGTCTTCGACCCCGGATCGAGATCCTTGGCGATGCCGAAATCGATGATCTTGGCGCGATCGAGGCGGCGATCCTCGAGCAGCACATTGTCGGGCGAGATGTCGCGGTGGATGGCGCCGAGCGCGTGCGCCGCCGCCAGCCCTTCCGCCAGCCGCCTGCATAATGCGACCAGTTCGGCCGGGCCGGGCTTCAGTTCGGACAGCACGTCGGACAGATTCACCCCGTCGATGAATTCGGTGACGATGTAGAAGACGCCGAGCTGGGGTTCCTGCGCCAGCACGCGATATTGCACCAGCGCCGGGTGCGACAGCCGGGTCAGCGTGCGCGCTTCCTTGCGGAACATCGCCTGGACATTGGGGTCGGCGGCGAGCTGCGGCAGGATCACCTTGATGGCGACGCGCTCGTCGCTGTTGACGTTGATGCCTTCGAATACCTCTCCCATGCCGCCGCGCGCCAGGAAGCGCTTGACCTCGAAAATGTGATTGAGCACGTCGCCGGGCTGGATGCGGTCGCCATCGGTGCGCGGCGCCATCGGCGCGGCACTGCCGAAACTGGTCGGCGCCGATGCCATCGGTGCA
>JANOCM010000593.1:0-2268 GCA_031412175.1 Alphaproteobacteria bacterium | reverse complement strand
CCACAATCCGCCCGACCCCGCGCCGGTGAAATAGCCGCAGGGATTGGCGTTTAGGGCGTCGGCAGGCTAAGCGGCGCATGCCATGATCAAGCCGCTCACCCTCGCCCTGCCCAAGGGCCGTATCCTAAAGGAGGCGCTGCCGCTGCTGGCGCGCATCGGCATCGTGCCCGAGCCGGATTTTTCGGACGACAGTTCGCGCAAGCTGATGTTCGAGACGAGCAACCCCGGCGTGCGGATCATCCGGGTGCGATCGTTCGATGCGGCGACGTTCGTGGCGTTCGGTGCGGCGGAGATCGGCATCGCCGGCAACGACGTGCTGATGGAATTCGCGTTCAGCGAACTTTATGCCCCGGTCGACCTCGGTATCGGACATTGCCGGTTGTCGGTGGCGCAGCCGGCGGCGCTGGTGGAGGATATCCGCACATTGAGCCATGTCCGCGTCGCCACCAAATATCCCGGCATCACCCGGCGCCACTTTGCCGCGCAGGGCATCCAGGCCGAAGTCATCAAATTGAACGGCGCGATGGAACTGGCGCCGATCTGCGGCCTCGCCGGGCGGATCGTCGACCTGGTGTCGACGGGCAAGACGCTGGCGGAGAACGGCCTCGTTGAAACCGAAGTCATCGCTCAGGTATCGTCGCGGCTGATCGTCAATCGAGCGGCGTTCAAGACGCATCCCGCAGTCGTGCCGCTTGTCGATGCCATTCGTGCTCTTGTGGAAAAGCCTGATGCCGCAGCGGCTTGACGCAGGCGATCCCGGTTTCGATGCGGCGTTTGCGGCGCTGGTCGATGCCCGGCGCGACAGCGATGCCGATGTTTCGGCCGATGTGGCGCGGATCATCGCCGATGTAAGGACTCGCGGCGATGCGGCGGTCGCCGAGCTGACGGCAAAGTTCGATGCTGTCGATCTCGACGCGGCGGGCTGGGAAATCCCGCTCGCCGAGCTTGACGCCGCGGTTGCCGGGCTGGCGCCCGAACTGCGCGCCGCGCTCGATCTCGCCGCCACCCGAATCCGCGATTTCCACCTGCGCCAGCGCCCCGTCGACAACGACGCCACCGACGCCGCCGGGGTGCGCACCGGCGTGCGCTGGAGCGCGGTGGAGGCCGCCGGGCTCTACGTGCCGGGCGGCCGCGCCGCCTATCCGTCGTCGGTGCTGATGAACGCCATTCCGGCGGTCGTCGCCGGCGTCGACCGGCTGGTGATGGTGACGCCGACGCCGGGCGGCACCGCCAACCCGCTGGTGCTCGCGGCGGCGCGGCTGGCCGGTGTCACCCGGGTGTTCCGCATCGGCGGCGCCCAAGCGGTCGCGGCGCTCGCGCTGGGAACGGCGCGGGTGCCGCGCGTCGATGTGATCACCGGCCCCGGCAACGCCTGGGTGGCCGAAGCCAAGCGACAGCTTTACGGCATCGTCGGCATCGACATGATCGCCGGGCCGTCCGAAGTGGTCATCGTTTCCGACGGCAAGTCGAACCCCGACTGGATCGCCGCCGACCTGCTCGCCCAGGACGAGCATGACCCAGTGGCGCAATCGATCCTGCTGACGACGAGCGCCGCCGAGGCCGATGCGGTGGCGGCGGCGGTCGAGCGGCAACTGGCGACGCTGGCAACGGCCAGGGTGGCGCGGGCGAGCTGGCAGGATTTCGGCGTCATCGTCACGCTGCCGTCGCTCGAAGCGGCGCTGCCGCTGCTCGATGCGCTCGCCGCCGAGCATGTCGAACTGATGATCGACGATCCGAACGCGCTGTTTGCCCGGATGCGTCATGCGGGATCGGTGTTTCTCGGCCGTCATACGCCCGAGGCGGCGGGCGATTATCTCGCCGGGCCAAACCACGTATTGCCGACCGGGCGGCGCGCGCGCTTTGCTTCCGGGCTCAGCGTCGTCGATTTCATGAAGCGGACGACGTTCCTCGATTGCGGGCCGCAGGGCCTTGCCGCGATCGGCCCCGCTGGCGCAGCGATCGCCGATGTCGAGGGATTGGCGGCGCATGCGGCGTCCATACGGATGCGATTGAAGGATCCTGAATGAACGCCCAGACGCTGCGCAAAATCCGCCAGGTCCACCTGTATATCGGGGTGTTCTTCACCCCCGCCATCCTGTTTTTCGCGATTTCGGGCGGGCTGCAGGCGTTCCGCTTGCAGCAGGCGAGCGGCTGGGACGGCGCGCCGCCGCCGGTGTGGATGGCGTGGATGGCGAGCGTCCATATCGACCAGGTCAAGCTGAAGCCCGAGACGGAGAAAAAGTCCGAAGCCGCCAAGCCCAAGCCGCC
>JANOCM010000592.1:0-2514 GCA_031412175.1 Alphaproteobacteria bacterium | reverse complement strand
GCGACGAAGCTGCTGGCGAATACCGTCATCGAGAACTACCGGATCGAAGTGCTGTGAAATCGGCGGTCGTCGTGTTCCCCGGCAGCAATTGCGACCGGGACCTGGCGGTGGCGATCGAACAGATCACCGGCACCGCGCCGGTGATGGTGTGGCACCGCGATACCGAATTGCCGGAGGGGCTCGACCTGATCGCGCTGCCCGGCGGCTTTTCCTATGGCGACTATCTGCGTTCGGGCGCGATGAGCGCGCGGTCGCCGGTGATGCAGGCGGTGATCGCCGCCGCCGGCGAAGGCCGCGCCGTGCTGGGCGTGTGCAACGGCTTCCAGGTGTTGACCGAGGCGGGGCTGTTGCCCGGCGCGCTGATGCGCAACGCTGGCCTCGATTTTGTCTGCCGCGACGTGGCGCTGGTCGTCGACAACAGCCAGACGATCTTCACCGGCCGCTATGACGCCGGCGAGACGATCCGCATTCCGGTGGCGCACCACGACGGCAATTATGTCGCCGATGCCGAAACACTCGACCGGCTGGAGGGCGAAGGCCGGGTGGTGTTCCGCTATGCCGAAGCCGTGAATGGCTCGGCGCGCGACATCGCCGGGATCATCAACACCGCCGGCAATGTGCTGGGGCTGATGCCGCACCCGGAACGGCTGATCGAGGCCGAGCAGGGCGGCACCGACGGGCGCCGGATGTTCGAAGCGCTGCACGCGGCGCTGGGCTGACTCCACTCCCTGAAAGGGAAGCGCCGGGGGTGGGTGACTCCTAGACCCTGGTCCTGAACGGTGTGAAATCGGTCCGGGTATCGAAGACATCGAGGCCCTCGGCGCGCTTGAAGAAGGCAACAACGCGGTAGGTGACGGGGGTCAGCACGATCTCCCACAGCACCTTCAGCAGGTAGTTTGTGACCAGCACCGACACGACCAGCCTTGTCTCCCACACGCCCAGGAACGCCAACGGATAGAAGATCAGGCTGTCGACCCCCTGCCCGACCACCGTCGAGCCGATGGTGCGGGTCCACAGATGCTTGCCGCCGGTCATCACCTTCATCCGCGCCAGCACAAAGGCATTGGCCATTTCGCCGGCCCAGAAGGCGAGGATCGAGGCCATGAAGATGCGCGGCACCTGACCGAACACCTCGGCCAGCGCCTTCTGCCCAGCCCAGTCGGGCGACGGGGGTAGCGCCACGACGACAAAGGCCATGGCAGCGGCGAAGATCGAGGCAGCGAAGCCGACCCAGACGACCCGCCTGGCGCGGGCAAAGCCATAGACTTCGGTCATCACGTCGCCGAGCACATACCCAAGCGGAAAGAACAATATCCCGGCGCCGAAGGTCACCGTGCCCAGCACCGGCACCGTCAGTTGTGCCGGCTTGCCGGCGCCGATCAGGTTGGAGCAGATCAGGATGACCGCGAACGCCGCCATGGCAAAGTCGTAATAGCGCAGCTGCCGCCCCGCCAGGCTGTCGGCCTCCACCGCCTTGATCCCGGCAGGTTCTTCCATTGCAGCGATGTCCATGGCCAAAGTCCCCCAGTCGCTGCGGGACTTTAGCGGCTCAGCCGATGCTGTCGAGGAACCCGATCAGCGCCGCTTCGTCGCGGTCGAGATCACCGCTGAACCGCCCCGCCAGTGCGCCGGCACGCCAGCCGGTAAACACCTCCGGGTGGATATAGGCCTTGCGGCACACCGCCGGGGTGTTGCCGAGCAGCTGCGCGGTATCCTTGACGCAAGTCACCAGCTGGCGTTTCGCCTCGGCTTCCGACAACGGCGGGTCGGCAACCGCCAGCTGCTGCGCCGCTGCCAGCGTCGCCGCCCAGGTCCGGAAATCCTTGGCGGTGATATCCTCGCCGCTGATGGCGCGGAGATAATCATTGACATCTGATGAACCTATCTGGTAAACGTTGCCATCGTCTTCGTACTGGAACAGCCGTTGGCCGGGAAGTTCGCGCAGGCGGCGCACGATCGTCGCGATGCGGCGGTCGCCGATGCGGGCGCGGTGATGCACCCCGCTCTTGCCGCGAAAATCGAGCACCAGCGCGGTTCCATCGGCCTTGAGATGGCGGTTGCGCAGCGTGGTCAGGCCGAAACTCTTGTTGGTCCGCGCATATTCGTCGTTGCCGATCCGCACCAAAGTCTGTTCGAGCAGCCGCACGATAGTCGCCAAGACACGCTCGCGCGACAGGTCGCGGCGCGCCAGGTCTTTGTCGACCGCGGCGCGGATCGCCGGCAGTGCCCGGCCGAACGCCGCCATGTGCCCGAACTTGGCGGTGTCGCGGGTCTCGCGCCATTTCGCGTGATAACGATATTGCTTGCGACCGCGGACGTCGCGGCCCGTCGCCTGGATATGACCGCGCGGATCGGCGCAGATCCACACATCGCTCCACGCCGGCGGGATCACCAGCGCCTTGATCCGCGCCAGCGTCGCCGTGTCGCGCAGCGCGGCGCCATCGTCGCCGACATAGGCAAAGCCGTCACCCTTCGGCCGGCGCGCGATGCCCGGATCGTCGTCGTTGACATGGC
>JANOCM010000591.1:0-1625 GCA_031412175.1 Alphaproteobacteria bacterium | reverse complement strand
CGGCGGTGCGATCGGGTGCGACGCAGTTCGTGCCCAAGACCTGGGAAAAGACCTATTTCAACTGGATGGAGAATATCCAGCCGTGGTGCGTGTCACGGCAGTTGTGGTGGGGGCACCAGATCCCGGCTTGGTATGGGCCTGACGGCAAATGCTATGTTGCCGAAAGCGAAGCCGAGGCACAGCGTGAGGCCGGCGACGTGATGCTAACCCGCGACGAGGACGTCCTCGACACCTGGTTCTCGTCCGCCTTGTGGCCCTTCGCGACGCTCGGCTGGCCGGAGAATACCGCCGACCTCGCACGCCACTATCCCGGCGACGTGCTGGTTACCGGCTTCGACATCATCTTCTTCTGGGTTGCCCGCATGATGATGCAGGGGCTGCACTTCATGGGCGACGTGCCGCCGTTCAAGACCGTCTATTGCCACGGCCTCGTCCGCGACGCCAAGGGCGCCAAGATGTCGAAATCCAAGGGCAATACCGTCGATCCGTTGGTGCTCATCGACAAATATGGCGCCGATGCGCTGCGCTTCACGCTGACTGCGATGGAGAGCCAGGGCCGCGACATCAAGCTCGATGAAAAGCGCGTCGAGGGCTATCGCAACTTCGCCACCAAACTGTGGAATGCGGCGCGGTTTTGCCAATCGAACGGCATCGGCGCCTCGCAATCGATCGCGCCGCCGCCGGCCAGCGCCGAGGTCAACCGCTGGATCATCGGCGAAGTCGCGGCGACGGCGCGGGCGCTCGAAACCGCGATCGCGACGTTCCGGTTCGATGCCTATGCCGATGCCATCTACCAGTTCGCCTGGAACCGTTTTTGCGACTGGTATCTGGAACTGACCAAACCGCTGCTGGCAGAAGGCGCCGACGCGGGCGTGGCCGCCGAAACCCGCGCCGTCACCGGCTGGGCGCTCGATCAGATTCTTGTCATGCTGCACCCGGTGATGCCGTTCCTGACCGAGGAACTGTGGCACAAGCTGGGGGCGCGGCCATACGATCTCGTGCTGGCGCAATGGGTCGCCGCCGACCTGCCCGCCGAGGCCGCCGCCAGCGCCGACATCGAATGGCTGATCGGCCTTGTCAGCGAAGTCCGCTCGGCGCGCACCGAATTGAACGTGCCGCCGGGCGCCAAGCTCGGCTACAGCGTCGAAGGCGCCAGCGCCGAGGTGACGGCCCGCTTGGCGGCCAACGCCGCCGCGATCGAACGGCTGGCGCGCATCGTGCCCGCCGCGACACCGGCGACGGGTGGCCGCCTGCAGCTCGTCCATGCCGAGGCGACCTATGCGCTGCCGCTCGAAGGCATCGTCGATCTCGCCGCCGAACGCGCCCGGCTCGACAAGGCGCGGGCCGCTGCGATGAAGGAGCGCGATGCGCTGGCCGGTCGCCTGAATTCACCGGGATTTGCCGAAAAGGCCAAGCCCGAGGCCGTTGAAAAGGCCCGCGAGGACCATGCCGCGCGCTCGGCCGAGGCCGAGCGGCTGGGTGCCGCGCTGGCGCGGCTCGGCTGATGTCGTTCGTTGCTCAGCCCCTCGCCGCCGACAAGGCCGCCGCTTATGCCGATCTGGCCCAGCAACTGCGCGGGCTGATCGGCGATGAGCGCGATATCATCGCCAATGCCGCCAACACCG
>JANOCM010000590.1:0-1543 GCA_031412175.1 Alphaproteobacteria bacterium | reverse complement strand
TCGATATCCATGTTGTCGAGCACCTGCTCGCTCATCTCGCGCGCCGACAGCCCGCCGGTGGTCTGGATCAGCCGGTCGGCGAGGGTTGATTTCCCGTGATCGATATGCGCGATGATCGAGAAGTTGCGGATAAGGGAGATGTCTGCGGTCATTGCCCGCGTCTGTAGCAGAGGGAACGCGAAGGGCAATGTGTCAGGATGTGGCGGAAACCGGTGCACCCGCGCCGAGCGGCGGATCGCCGCCTAGCCGTTGAAGGCGGGGGCCTTTGCCGGGCCCCCGCCTCCGCCGAGTGACGAGAGGTGGCGCCCCCTCCGGCAGCGACGAGCCTCGCTGTCACCCAACCCGCTCATAACGCCTTGTCAGCGCCGCGGCTGCGACGCGGGCGTCAGCCGTCGCCTTGCCCCGCAGCGCGGGCCACGGCTTCGGCGTGCAGCGCGTCGGCGAGCTGCTTTTCGGTATAATGCTGGCCGACCTTGAGGCTGGGGCTGCCGACCTCGACGGGCTCGAACTGGTCGGCGCCGGGCTTGCGCAGCCACAACAGGGTCAATTGCAGCGCCGGGATACGCAGTTGCGCGACTTCGCCGTCGCCGCTGGGGGTTTCCTCGGTCGCCATCCGGGTGACGACATTGCGGAAACGGCCGATGGCGATGCCGTTGCTGATCTGCGCGAACTTGGTGTCGGCGGCACTGACCTCGGCCGACACCGCGCCGGCCGCTGTCGGCATGATGTGCGCCCATAGCGCCAGCCTGGCACCGCCGGCGACATTGCCGGCGATCAACTGGTCGAGACCAAGGACATAGACCGGCGTCGCGATGGCATCGGCACCTTCGACATCGCCCAGGTTGCTGGCAACGCGCAGGCCGTCGCCAAGCGCGAACTGGTTGGCGGCTTCGGTGATCGCCGGGGCGCGCATCTCGATCGCGGTGCTGCGGCCGAGCTGGGGCAGGGTGGCCGCCAGCGTCGCGGCGATGCCGGCGGGCGGGGTGGCAAAGGTGATCGGCATGTCAGGTCTCCCAAATGAAACCAGGCCCTAGGCCTTGGTATAGCCCGTTCCGATCCAGCTGCCCGAGCCATTATAGGCCGTGCGCAGTGTATCATAGGCAACGACGGTCGTCGTGCCCTGTGCCGGATCCGCAGCGCTCGAACTGCCAGGGTCGCAGACGATGACGAAATCGCCGTCCTCGACCCCGGCGGCGATGATGGCGTGCTTGCCGCCCCCTGACCAGGCGATGCGCATGAAGGCCGGGCGGCCGGCCGCCATCTGGGCGCGCAGATCGGCGAACGACACATTGTTGTTCTGCATCTGCTGGAGATGGCCAAGGGTATCGAGCACGCCGGCAGTATCATCGGGCTTGTTGCAACGGTCGCCATCGGCGCCTGGGCCGGCGAGGCAGCAATCGGTGCGGCTGCGCCGCGTATTGACCAGCGCGCACTGTACCAGCGTTGACGCCGGCTGGTAATAGCGGCGTACCGAGCACGATACCGCCGACCAGCACCATTGGCTCTGCTGCTGGCGCTGGATGCGGAAGCGCAAGTTCACATC
>JANOCM010000589.1:0-2957 GCA_031412175.1 Alphaproteobacteria bacterium | reverse complement strand
ACCGCGCCATCGAGCCACGCCGGCGCCGTCACCTCGACACCGATGGCGCCGAACAGGCTGCGCGCGCCCTGCTGCAGGATCAGGCTGACGCCCCAGGTGGCGAGCAACGTGTCAAGCGGCCGCGCTGCCAGCCGCGAAATCAGCGCGGTGTGGAGGAGGGCACCAAAGAGCGCGGCGCCCACGAAGGCCACCGGCAGCGCGGCGATGATGCCCCAGGGGCCGGGGATGACCTGCAGGGTCAGATAGGCCAGATAGCCGCCGAGCATCAGCATCTCGCCATGCGCCATGTTGATGACGCGCATCAGGCCGAAACTCAGCGCGAGGCCGAGCGCCGCGAGCAGATAGAGCGAGCCGACCGAGAAACCGTTGAAGATCTGGCCGAGGAGGAGGGCGGGGTCCATTTTTACACGTCATCCCCGCGCAGGCGGGGATCCATCACCTGCGCGTGGCCGGGAGCGACAACAGTCCGGCGATGGATCCCCGCCTGCGCGGGGATGACGGCAGGTGGCGGACAATCCACCCGCTCAGGCCGGCTTGCAGGTCTTCCCCGGGAACGCCAGCGGGTCATAGGGTTCGGGATTGATCAGCCCCGGCGATTGCGAAACGATCTTGAACTGGCCGTCGGGCTGCAACTGGCCGACATACGCCCGCTGGATCAGGCTCTGGTTCGGCGCCAGCTTGACCGGGCCCATCGGCGACGGGATGGCGGCGAGCATCACCGCCGCCTTGCGGACCTTGGCCGGATCGAAGCTGCCGGCCTTTTCGACCGCCGCCTTCCACAAATAGACATCGACATAGCCGTGCCCCATCGGATCGGTAATCGCCGCCTTGGCACCATATTTCTTCTTGTAGGCGGCGACGAACGCCTTGTTCTCGGGCGTCGGCAGGCTCTGGAAATAATTCCACACCGCATAGCTGCCATTGACCAGCGCCGGCCCCATCGCCTGGGCTTCCTGCTCGGCGATGCTGAAGCTCATCACCGGCAGCTTGGCCGAGGTCAGACCCGCGGCCGCCATCTGCTTGAAAAAGGCGACGTTGCTGTCACCGTTGAGCGTCGAAAAGATGATGTCGGGCTTTGCCGCGCGCACCTTGGCGATAACCGCGCTGAAATCGGTGCCGCCCAGCGGCACATAATCCTCGCCGGCGACCGCCATCTTGCCCGCCGCAATGCGCTTCTTCAGGATCAGGTTAGCGGTGCGCGGGAACACATAGTCGGACCCGATCAGGAAGTATTTCTTGTAGCCCCTGGCCGTCGCCCAGCTCAGCGCCGGGACGATCTGCTGGTTGGGCTGGGCGCCGGTGTAGATGATGTTGGGCGAGCATTCATTGCCCTCGAACTGCACCGGATACCACAGCAGGCTGGCGTTGCGCTGGAATACCGGCAGCATCGCCTTGCGGCTCGCCGACGTCCAGCCGCCGAAGACGGTGACAACGCCGCCCTGCTGGATCAGCTTGCCGGCCTTTTGCGCGAACGTCGCCGGGTCCGACGCGCCATCCTCGACAACGGCCTCGATCTGCCGCCCGAGCACGCCGCCCTTGGCATTGATCTCGGCGATGGCGAGCAGCTCGGCGTTCTTCACCGTGACTTCGCTGATCGCCATCGTGCCGGTCAGCGACTGCAGCACACCGACCTTGACCGGTGGCCCGGCCGCCAGCGCCGGTGCGGTCGCCACCAGGCCGGTCAGCAGCAGGAAACGGGCGCGGAGAGCCATGGCGACGAACCTTCAAAATACCCTGTTTCGGTGATTTGAGACCGGCGCGCCGCAGCCGCGATGCGTTATTTGACGTAGGTCTTGCGTGTCTTGCCGAGGTGTATTCAACTGGCCGTCGGAGGGGACATTGCATGGCGTCGAACAGGCTCCGCAGGGGCATGGCAACACTGGGGCTTATTGCCGTTTCGTCGGCGGCGCTGGTGCTCGCCGATGCGCCGGCAACAGTGCCCGACTGGCTGGCGCCAAAGATCGCCGGCCTGTCGCAGGCCAAGCGCGCTTTCCTGATGTCCGATAGCACCGGCAGCTTTGCCGCGCGCAAGGAATTGCTGTTCGAACGCTTCCGGACCAAGGCGCCGGCAGAGATCGAGGCCTATATCGACGGCATGATGGCGGTCGTCGAGGAGCGCAAGTTTCACCCCGGCGTCGACGCGGAGACCATCCCGCTCGATACCAGCGATTCCGGCTTCAACGCCTGGCGGACCTTGCGCCCGGCGTCACTCGACACGCCGCGCACGGCAGGGCCGATCAACCTCAACCGCTACATGAACGCCGGGCCGAAACAGGGCATCCCGACCTTCTTCAACCTGCCCGTCGCGCTGACGCCAGCGGATCTCAAGGCCGGCAAGATCGACGTCGCCATCATGGGCATCGGGCTCGACATGGGCTCGGGCTATCGCGGTGCCGCCTACGGCCCGCGCGCTGTGCGCGTCGGCGAAGTCTACAAGGGCCAGTTCCCGGTGACGCCCGAAAACATGCACGTCATGGTGTCGCCGTTCGTCGAGCTGAATGTCGTCGATTATGCCGACATCGCCGTCGATCCGATGTCGACCGAGCGCAGCCTGGAGCATATCCGCCAGCAGGTCGCCGAGGTGGCGCGCGCCGGCGTCATCCCGATCATTGTCGGCGGCGACCATTCGCTGATGTACCCCGATGCCGCGGCGATGGCCGATGTGTTCGGCAAGGGCAAGGTCGGCGTCGTCCATTTCGATTCGCATTTCGATGCCCAGCAGGGCGGCGAGCATCTGATGAGCCACGGCCAGCCGGTGTATCGGCTGTTCAAGGAAGGCCATATCGCGGGCAAGAACTTCATCCAGATCGGGCTGCGCGGCTATTGGCCCGACGCCAAGAGCTTCCAATGGATGCGCGAGCAGGGCTTTCGCTATCACCCGATGGCCGAGGTCGAGAAAACCGACTGGAAGACGGTGATGGACCGCGCCGTCCGCGAGGCACGCGACGGTCCCGAAA
>JANOCM010000588.1:0-2268 GCA_031412175.1 Alphaproteobacteria bacterium | reverse complement strand
ATACGTGGCGCTGCTCGAACGCAACCAGCGGCCGCTTACCGCCGACATGCTGTTGCGGCTGGCGCGGATCTACAAGCTGGACATGGCCGATCTGGCGCATGATGCCGGCGGCGAACAGACAGCGCGACTGCAGGCGCTGCTGAAGGACCCGATGTTCGCCGATATCGACGTGCCGGCGCTGGAAACTGCCGATGTCGTCACCGGCTTTCCGGGCATCACCGATGCGCTGTTGCGGCTCTATACCGCCTATCGCGAGGAGCATCTGGCGCTCGCCGATCGCGGCGCCGAGGCGCGCGACAATGCCTCGCAAGCCTCCGACCCGGTCGCCGAAGCGCGGCGTTTCCTTGCGGCGCGACGCAACAATTTCGCCAGCCTCGACGATGCCGGCGAGCGGCTGGCGGCGGCGGTGGCGGACGCGGGCGGGCTGGCCGAGTACCTCAAGACCAAGCACCGCCTGCGCGTTCGCCGGCTGCCATCCGATGTGATGGGCGGGGCGATGCGGCGCTATGATCGCCACCGCGACCAGGTGCTGCTCGATGAGACACTGGATACCGCCAGCCAGACCTTTCAGCTGGCGGTGCAACTGGCGTATCTGGAGATGCGCGGCGAGATCGAATCCGAGCTTGGCCGCGGGGTCTTTGCGACGGAATCGGGCGAGCGGTTGGCGCACAAGGCGCTCGCCAGCTATGCCGCCGCGGCGGTGCTGATGCCCTATACCGCCTTTGCCCAGGCGGCCGAGACGCGGCGCTATGACGTTGAAAAGCTGGCGCGCCAGTTTGCCGCGAGTTTCGAACAGACCGCGCACCGGCTGACGACCTTGCAGAAACCCGGCGATGAGCGGGTGCCGTTCTTCTTCATCCGCGTCGACCAGGCCGGGAATGTGTCGAAACGCCTCGACGGCGCCGGCTTTCCCTTTGCCCGCCACGGCGGCGGCTGCCCGTTGTGGACGGTTCACCAGGTGTTCCGGCGGCCGCGCGAGATCGTCACGCAATGGCTCGAACTGCCCGACGGCCAGCGCTTTTTCTCGATCGCGCGCACCGTGACGGCGGGCGGCGGCGCCTATGGATCGCTGCGGGTCGAGCGGGCGATCGCGCTCGGCTGTGCCGCCGAACACGCCGGGCGACTGGTCTACACGCAGGATCCCGCCAGTCCGGGGCCGGAAACCGCTACGCCGATCGGGGTCGCGTGCCACCTTTGCCACCGCACCAAGTGCACGGCGCGGTCGGCGCCGCCGCTCGGCCGCCCGGTTTTGCCCGACGATTTCCGCCGGGCGAGTGCGCCGTTCGGGTTCTCGGATATCTGACGCTAGGCGCCGAAACCATCGGCTAGGAATGCCTCGGCGAGGGCCGCATGGGCGGCGGCGCCGCGCGCCATGACCTTTTCATCGAGCATCATGCGGTTGCTGTGGAGGCCGCAACAGGCGGTCCAGTCGCTGCCCTCGTGCGCCGCGCCGAGGAAGAACATCGCGCCGGGCACTTTTTCGAGCACATAGGCGAAGTCTTCGCCGCCCATCACCGGGCTGGCCATGGTGCGCCAGGCGTCGGTGCCGAGCGTTGCCTCGATGACCCGCTGGCCGAACGCGACGGCGCGGGGGTCGCACATCGTTACCGGAAAGCCCTGTTCGATGCGGATTTCGGCGGTGGCGCCGTGCGCGGCGGCGATATGGGTGACCAGCCGTTCGAGCCCGGCGGCGACGCTGCTGCGGGTTTTGGGGCTCAACGTGCGGATGGTGCCGAGCATTTTCGCGGTTTCGGGGATGATATTGTCGGTGGTGCCGGCCTCGATCTTGCCGATGGTGACGACGGCGGGATCGAAGACCGAGACCTGGCGGGTGATGAAGCTCTGGATCGCGCCGACGATCTCGCAGGCGATCGGCACCGGATCGAGCGCGTCGTGCGGCATCGAGGCATGGCCGCCGCGGCCGGTGATCGTCACGTGCAGGCGATCGGTGGCCGCAAGCAACGGCCCGGCACGGCCGCCGAAGACCCCGTGCGGCGCATTGGGCATGATATGCAGCGCAAACGCTGCGTCGGGTAGGGGGGCGATCAGGCCGTCGTCGACCATGAAGCGCGCGCCGCGATGGCCTTCCTCGCCGGGCTGGAACATGACTTGCACGCTGCCGGCGAGCTGCGCGCGGCGCGCGCAGAGGAGTTTCGCCGCGCCGACGAGCATCGCGACATGGCTGTCATGGCCGCAGGCGTGCATGGCGCCGGGGGTGGCAGAGGCGAAATCGAGTCCGGTATCCTCGTGGAGCGGCAGCGCGTCGGT
>JANOCM010000587.1:0-17690 GCA_031412175.1 Alphaproteobacteria bacterium | reverse complement strand
GCTGCCGTGGCGGATGCCGCGCAAAGCCTGAGCTTTGGAGGCCGACGAGAATATCATCCGGCGCATCGCCGCCCTGCTCGCCCGCGCTGCCGACGAGGCCTCGTCGCCGGCCGAGGCCGCGATGGCGATCGACCGCGCCGCGCGGCTGATGCGCGAATATAATCTCACCCGCGACGAGGTTGAACTGCGCCGGGAGGGCACGCGCAAGTTCGGATTTTCGGCATCGGGGCCGGGCAGTCGCAGCGTCAACAAGATGGCGGTGGCGATCAGCCGGCTGGCGCAATGCCGCGTCACCCAAAGCCGGACAGGCGACAAGGAACAGTTCCATTTTGCCGGGCTGCGGCCCGATGTCGATTATGCCGAATGGCTGATGCGGCTGTGCATCGCCACGATGCAGCGCGGCTGGCGCGCCTGGCAGACATCGGCGCTGCACGCGCGGATGGTGGCCGAAGGTGCGACGCCCGAGGCCATTCGCGACGCCTATCGCAGCGGCTTCCAGGTCGAGATCTGCGCCCGCATCAAGGCGCTGACCGCCGAGGCCATCCCCGATCCGGCGAACGCACTGGTGGTGTTGCGTCAGCAGATCATCACCGACGTTTTCGGCGCCGCGGAGGGGAAGATGACCAACCATGTCGAAACCTATCGGCGCAGCACTGCCGAAGCCTATGCCTTTGGCAAGGCCGAGGGTGGCCGCGTCGGCATCCGCCAGGAAGTCGCGGGGGATGACGACGAAGTGCCGCAGCTTGAATCGAAATAGCTGCGCCGGCGCGGCCGAGTCTTGCCGTTGCCAAGCCGGCATGGGAAAGAAGCGCGGTCGGCAAAGTTGCCGTTTCCTGGGGGCGGGACGATGCGGATATCCTTGACGGCGCTGGCCTGTCTGGCGCTGGCGACAGCACCGGCGGCGGCGCGCGAGACCAGCGACTGGGTGCGCTGCGACGGCCTCGCCAAGCCTGAACCGATTTCCACGACGCTCGGCCGGCTGGTGCTGGTATCGTCGACATTCGGGCTGTTCGGCATGCCGGAACGCGATTCGCCCGAACTGCGCGCCAGGGCGGCTGCCGGGGTTGCCGCCTGCACCGCGGTGCTCGATGGCGGCGTGTTGACCGACGATTACTGGGTGCGGCGCATCAACGTGCTGCGTGCCCGCGCCATCCATCATCTCGAAGCCGGCGACACCGATGCGATGCTCGCCGACCTGGCAGCGATCGACGCTGTGGCCGGGCCGCGCGCCAGCGACATTTTCTACGCCCGCAGCTTTGGCACCGCCAGCGCGCTGCTGTCGGGGATCGGCCATGCGGCGCGCAGCGATGGTGCCGCCGCCAGCGCCGCCACCCTGCGCGCCACGACATTGCGGCCCTGGTCGACATCGGTGCAGCGGCTCGCCGCCGAAACCCTGGGGTTCGACAAGGCGGTGACGCCCGCCGAATTGGCACTCGCCGACCGGCTGGTCCAGCTCGATCCCGGCTATCGCGCCCGCCGCGCCGAGCTGCGTGCCAATGCCGGCGACTGGGCCGGGGCACTCGCCGATTGGGACATCCTGACGCCGCCTGCCGACGCGCCGCAGCCGGGCCAGCTGGCGGTCGGACCCTTGACCCTGGGCAACAGCGAGTTGATCGTGCGGCTGGGCAACATGGCCTATGCGGCGGCGATGACCGGGGACAGCGCGCGCGCCGCGGCACTGCTGGCACGGATGCAGGGCCTGGTGCCGCCGGCCAGCGACGCGCCGGCCGCCCTGCCCGCGATATCGCCTGGCCGCGAGAGCGCGAACATGGCGCTGATCCGCCAGTCCTTCGACCGCATGGCGCGGCCGCGGCTGGTGCGGGCGGCCGACACTGCCGGTGCCATGGTCACAGCACGACTCGCGCTGACGGCCGGCAAGCCCGGTGAGGCGGCGGCGGCGCTCGCGGTCGCGCCGACGGTGCACCCGTCGCCGGCGACGATCGTGCTGATCGACGCGATCCTTGCGGCGCTGCCGCCGGCCCAGCGCGGCAGCGGCGATGCCGTGACGATCGCCGGACAGCGCAGCGTCTTGGCAACAGCATTGGCGATGCCACCGCGGCTGAAATATGACGCGCTGTTTGAGATCCTGCCGCAAGCCGAGGACGCGGCAAGGCTCAACGGCTATTCGGCGCAATGGGGCTGGGGGCTGAAATCCACAGGCTTCAAGCAGCGCAACCCCAAGCCGCCGGCGACCCACACCACGATCGAGTTCGTCGGCGATGTGTCATCGCGCGGCGCGGTCGAGGAAATGACGCTGTTGCGCGCGGCCGATGCGGCGCTGGCGGCGGGCAAGCCCGGGCTGCTGATCGTCGCGCGCCGCGATTACCAGCGTTATTCACAGATGACGATGAACGGCCGCCCCATCGGCGAGCGTGTGCCGGCCGGGTTCAAATCGGAAATCGACGTCGAATTCGTTGATCCCGCGGCGCTGCCGCCGGCGCTCGCCGGGCAGCGCGACCGAGTCATCCCGGCGGCCGCCATTCGCGATGCGCTGGCGCCGCTCTACATCAAGGCACCGCCGACGCGTTCGGCAGCTTCGGCGCGCGCCGCGTCATAGCCGCGATAGCCGGGCCGCGCCGCGATGGCGTGGTCGTAGAGCTGCAAGGCTTCGGCCGCGAACGCCTGGCCCGACTCGCCACCGCGATTCAGCAGCACCCGGCCAAGATTGGCCGCGGCGTGCGGATCGGCGGGGCTCAACCGTCGCGCCGTGCGCAGCAAGACTTCGGCGCGATCGAGATCGCCGACCCGGATCATCGCCATGCCGCCGTTGATGAACAGGTTCAGCCCGAACAGTGCGCAGCCGATGCACCAGTGCTCGCCGGCCAGCGCCTCGTCGGTATGCGGGAACGCCGCCAGCGCTGCCGCGTACCGCGCGATGACCAGCGCATCGAATTCAGGATCGGGGCCGCCCTCGAGCGCCACCGCGAGGAAGCCATCAGCATCGCCGCCCATCCTTACCGCCGCCAGCATCGCCGGCAGCTCGGCGATCTCGAGCCCGAGCGCCACGGCGCCCGCCACCAGCGGCGCCGCAAAGCTGCTGCCGAGCACATCGGCTGGCTGCATGATGTTGAACACCGCGTCGGGTGACTGGGGGAAATCGGGCTGCGCCAGCCACGCGGTTTCGGCGCCATCGGTGACGACGCGGCGATCGAGCAGGAAACCGATGCCGGCCACCCCCGGCGCGATGGCGGGGCAATAGACGCTGTTCCGCGCATTGCCGATCGCCGCGATGACGGCGCGGTCCGGGCCAGCAGCGGCAACCGCCGCGCGGCACAGGCAAGCATCGGGCATCGGGCAGCCGGAATACACCGGCGCCGATGCGTCGGTCGCCGGCGCCGTGCGGATATCGGGCGGCGAGCGGATGCCGAGGCTGAGACAGGTGACATCGGCCGACGATTGCGCGACCGCATCGAGCGCGGCGACGATGGCCTGCGGCGTGATGCCGGCCGGCCCGGTGACCGGGTACAGGTCGAGCGCGGCTCCGGGCGCGATGGTGAGGACCAGCAGCGCCGCGACGGTGCCGTGGACAGCGGCCGGATCGGCGGTCGCACTGCTTTCGTGCGGTTGCCCGGCAGTGCGGGCGAGCGCTGCGATACCGAGATCGAAAGCGCCATCGATGACCGCGACACGCCGCCCGGCACCGCGTTCGCCGCGACGATGGGCTTCGGCAATCACGTCCCAGAAGCTGCCACTGCGCGGAAACTGCCAGTCGCCGGTGACAGCATCATAGCCGGCGAGCATCGCGTCCGCACTGCCGGACAGCGCTTCGGCGCCGAGCAGCTGGATCGCACTCATGCGCGTGGCTGCAGCGGCGCGGCCTCGGCTGGAGCCAGTTCGACAAACGCCTCCTCGGGCGCGTCGACCGATTCGAGCTGTTCGACCCGGCGGACACCGAACCAGTTGCGGCGCCGGCCATAGAGCGTCATCGCCACCGGATAGTGACCGGGTGCCGCGCCCGCCGCCGGGTCGGGCAGCGCTACCGTCAGGCTGGCGTTCGACGCCAAGCCGATGCCGACCGACGCATCGGCAAGCTGGAGCAACTGCAGCGGCCCGGCCTTGCCGGTCAGCTTGATCTCGACGCCATCGGCTTCGGTCAGCACCAGCGCCAGATTGCTTGCCGCGGTGACTTCGGCGACGAACACCATGGTGTCGGCCCAGCCGGTCGAATCCCACGGAACCGCGTCGAGCACCTGGCGCAGATTGTCGATCGTCCGCTTGACGAGGCCATGCGCATGGTACGCCATGCCGCCCTTGCCATCGATTTTCAGCGTCGCGCCGACGACCACCGATGGGTCGACCGTCGCATTGGCGGCGCCGTCGATCGACAGGGTAACGCCGACGGCGAACTTGTCGTCGCGCGGGATGATGGTTTCGACGAGCGTCAGCGGCACGCTGGAATATTGCGAGACATGGCCCTGGCGAACGAAAACCCCGTCGGCCATCACGCCGATCGCGCCCGGCTCGATCGCCGACCCAGGCTGCCAGACCGGTTGCAGATTCAGATGGTTGCGAAACTGCGTGGCATAGATCTGCGCCAATGACATGGATCACCCCGGTTGCGATTGCCCATCAACGGTATCAGAGCCGCCGGGACCGAACCAGCCGGCCCGATCAGTCCGGCGTCGGCTCTTCGGGGGTATCGCCGGCATCGTCGCGCGGCGCGACATCGGGCTTGTCGCGCAATTTGTCGCTGGGCTTGTCGCGCAACGACCACAACTGCTGCACGGTGAAAATGCCGACGACGCCGAACGTCATGCCCATTTCGATGAGCCCGTAATATTTGGGGTCGATGCTCATGCCGGTGAGATGATGCCGGTTTGGCGCGCGAAGTCCAGCACCAGCGCCGCATGGCCGGCCGCATCTTCCTCATGCGCAAGATGGCCGAGGCCGGGCAGGACGAGCGCCCGGCTCTGCGGGAGCCGCGCCGCGACCTTGTGCGCGGTTTTCACCGGAATGGTCTTGTCGCCATCGCCGTGCGCCAGCAGGATCGGCAGGTCGAGCGTCGGCAGCGCGCGCTCGAGCGCTTCGAGATCCCAGTTCGCCATCAGCGCCAGGGCGCCGCCGATATGGCCCGAGGTCTTGAGCAGCCGTTCGTAAAAGCCGAGCCCGCGCTGGTCGATGCGCGACCCCGTCGAGCGGTGCAGGAACGACGGCACCTCGCCCGGCACCCGCGCCCGCATCGCGAACAGTTCGGGTATCAGCGGGTTGACGAAGATCATCCGCGCCATCGCCGGAAACAGCTTGCCCGCCATCCCGGGAAACGGCAGCAACGCGCCGCCTAGGCTGACGATTGCCTGCGGCCGGGCGAGGTGTTTTTCGGCCATCGTCAGCGCAATGGCGGCGCCGGCGCTGTGGCCGACGGTCAGCGCCGGTTTCAGATCGAGCGTCGCGAGCAACGCCGCGACGGCGGTGGCGACGCTGACCGGCGACGGGCGGCCGATCGCGCTGGTAAAGCCGTGGCCCGGCAAATCGGGCGCGACAACGGTGAAATCACGCGCCAGCAAGGGAGCGAGATCGCGCCAGCTATGGGTGGCAGCGGCGGTACCGTGGAGCAGCAACAGCACCGGGCCCGCGCCCATCACCTGGACATGCCATTTGATGCCACCGGCAGTGACGAAGCGGCTGGCCTCGGCATTGGGCCAGCCCTTGCCCTCGACCTGCCAATCGGGCGCGCTCATGCCACCACCGCGTTGACGGCCGCGACGACCGCGCGGGCATCCAGCCGCGGCAGCGCGATGAAGCGCGATCCCATTGCCGCCGCGAGCGCGGCGCCTTCGGGACGTGGCCGCGCGCTGCAATCGATGAAGACGCTGGCGATACCGGTGGTGCCGAGCGCGCGGGCGCTGGCCAGCGCGGCCTCCTGCGGCACCGTCCCCGGCGCGCTGACATTTGCGCGACCATCTGTCAAAATGACAATAAGCGGTGTGCGGCCGCGATGACGCTCCGATTCGGCCACGCGCCGGGCGAGATCGAGCCCCGCCGCGAGCGGCGTGCCGCCGCCGCCGGCGAGCGCCGCCAGCTCGCGCTTTGCCCGCGCCAGCGACCGTGTCGGCGGCAGGCACAGTTCGGCACCGTCGCCGCGGAACGCCACCAGCGCGACTTCGGTGCGCTTCACATAAGCCTGGGCGAGGAGCAGTTCGACCGCGCCCTTGGCCTCGGCCATTCGCGCAAACGCTGCCGACCCAGAGGCGTCGACGGCGAACACCGTCGTCGATTCAGCGCGCGCCACGAAACGCCGGATGCGCAGATCGTCGTGGCGGATCGACAGACGGCCATCGTTGCAGTGCGGACGGATCTTCTGCCAGGGCGCCGCGGTCTTGATGGTTTCGATCAGCGCCAACCGCGCGCCGCGACCCGGCGCACCGGCGCGAACGCCGGCGGGGCGGCCGCTGGTCAGCGAACGCAATTTCGCGCCGCTGCTGCCGCCACCCGGCGATTTCATCTGGATCCCGTTCGCCAACGCGTCGAGCAGCCCCGGTGGCAGCGCCGTCTGCGCCGCATCAAGGACGATATCGGTCGAATCCGGCGGCGTCTGGTCCGGGCTGTCGTTGCTGTCATCCGACGCATCATCGCTGGGTGGCGGCGGCTCGGGCGGCTGATCGGGCGCTTCCTCCGGCGCCGGCGGGCTTTCGCCGGGCGGCAGCCGCGTCGCGCGCGGGCCGAGCACCAGCGCCGCGGCAATTTCGATATCGCCGGCGGCAATGGCGCGGCGGCCATCCAGCGCGGCATGGGCATGCGCGAGGCGCTGCGCCTGGATCGGCGCGCGGATCGAATCGATGCCGAGAATCACCCCGGCGGAGGCGAGCGCCGTGCCCGGGTCGGCTACGGGTTCTCCCGCTTCGATGTCGTCGACCTGCGGCGGAAAGCCGGTTTCGCCGGCGAGCAGCGCACCCATCGGCAGGCGCACCTCGGTCAGATCGAGATGGATCGCCAGCCGGTCGGCGAGCGCCGGCGACACATGATCGTCGCTGCCGGCCTCGCTTTCGTCGAACAGCACCAGCAGCGGGCCGTCGTCATCGAGCGCGCTAGCGAGCCGCGCCGCCAGCGCCGGCGACAGCCGCTCGGCCATCGGCACCAGCAGCACGCCGTCGCCGATCTCCGCCAGCACGCCGGGCTTGTGCACCGGGCGCCCGGCCGCGAGCGTCGCAGTCAGGTCGAGGCCGCCGTCGAGTGCCTCGGCATCGGCGCTGGCCGGCAGACGGCGGATGCGCGCGACGCTGGCCAGCGCCGTCGCCCAGGCATCGCGCACCGGGCCGGGCCGGGCGTGCAACAGGATGCCGCCCAGCCCGCACGGAGCCTCGACGATGATCTCGATTGCCGTCAGTGCCAGCGCCCAGCGGGTCGCGCTGGCGGTGTCGGCGGTAGAGTCACCCACCTCCGACCCCTCCCTTGCAAGGGAGGGGAGAAGAGTCATGCCGGGATCAGCTCCGCCACCGCGCGGGCGATGCGGGTCGTCGAGCCGGTGTCGTCGAGAACATTGCGGCGCAGCCGGTGGCGCAGCGCCAGCGCCGCAACCGCACCGACATGCACCGGCGCAACGGCCTTTTTGCCCGCCAGCGCCGCGGTGGCGCGCGCAGCGCGCAGCAAGGTGAGTTCGCCGCGCAGGCCATCGGCACCGACGGCCTGGCACAGCCGGCTACCGAGCTCAAGCATCGCATCGCTGACCTGGACATCGGGCAGCTTCTTGCGCGCCTTGGCGATGCCAGCCAGTGTCGCAGCTTCCTCGGCGGCGAAGGTCTCGGCGAAACCTTCGGGATCCCGGTCGAAGCGGTCGCAGCGTTTGACGATCTCGATGCGGTCGGCAAGCTCGGTCGGGGTGCGAACATCGACCGACAGACCGAAGCGATCGAGCAGCTGCGGCCGCAGCTCGCCTTCTTCCGGATTGCCTGAGCCGACGAGGATGAAGCGCGCTGCGTGGCGGATGGAGAGCCCCTCGCGCTCGACCAGATTCTGCCCCGACACGGCAACATCGAGGAGCAGGTCGACGAGATGATCCTCGAGCAGGTTGATCTCGTCGATATAAAGAAAGCCGCGATTGGCCTTGGCCAGCAGCCCGGGTTCGAAGCGCTTTTCCCCCGTCGCCAGCGCGCGTTCGAGATCGAGGCTGCCGACGACGCGATCCTCGGTAGCGCCCAGCGGCAGGTCGACAAAGGGTACCGACACGTGCGCGGTCTTCTTGCCCGCCGTCTTGCGGCAATCATCGGGGCACGGCGTGGTGTCTGCGGGCGCACAGCCATAACGGCAGCCGGCAACGATCGTCATCGGCGGCAGCAGCGCCGCCAGCGCGCGGACGGCGGTCGATTTGCCGGTGCCGCGATCGCCGAACACCATGACACCGCCCAGCCGCGGCTCAACCGCCGCCATCAGCAGCGCCTGCTTCATTTCGGATTGGCCGACGATGGCGGAAAACGGGAACGGGGCTTTCATCACTGTCCACTTAGCATGACAGTCCCGCCCCGCAAGCCGCGGCCTAATCGACCCAGAGGTCTTCCTTCTCCGCCGCGCGGCGATCGAGCTCGGCGCGGGTGATCTTCTCGCTCGACGATTTGAGCTGGCCGCACGCCGCCATGATGTCGCGGCCGCGCGGGCGGCGGATCGGCGCCGAAATGCCGGCCTGGAAAATGATGTCGCTGAACCGTGCCACCCGCTCCGGCGTCGAGGTTTCGTAGATACTGCCCGGCCACGGGTTGAACGGGATCAGATTGACCTTGGCCGGCAGGCGGTATTTGCGGATCAGCCGGACGAGTTCATGCGCATCCTCGTCGTGGTCGTTCTTGTCCTTGAGCATGACGTATTCAAAGGTGATGCGCCGGGCGTTGTTGGCGCCGGGATAGTCGGCGCAGGCGGCGAGCAGTTCCTCGATGCCGTATTTCTTGTTGATCGGCACGATCTCGTCGCGGATTTCCTTGGTGACGGCGTGGAGCGATACCGCGAGGTTGACACCGATTTCGGTGCCGGCGCGCGCCATCATCGGCACGACGCCCGATGTGCTCAGCGTGATGCGGCGTTTGGACAGCCCAAGGCCATCGCCATCCATGACGATCGCCAGCGCGTCGCGGACATTGTCGAAATTATACAGCGGTTCGCCCATGCCCATCATGACGATGTTGGTCAGCATGCGGCCGTCGGAGGTATAGTTGCTGCCGGCCTGGTTCTGGCCCGGGATCCACGGGACATCATCGTCATCGTCGAAATCATCGTCGTCCGCCACGGTAGGCCGCGGCGCAACCGGCGCCGACGCGTTGGGCCATTCACCCAGCGCATCGCGCGCCAGCATGACCTGGCCGACGATTTCTGCCGGGGTCAGGTTGCGCACCAGCTTCATCGTGCCGGTGAAGCAGAAGCGGCAATTGAGCGTGCAGCCGACCTGCGACGATACGCACAGCGTGCCGCGATAGGCATCGGGAATGAACACACATTCCGCCTCCTCGCCGTCATCGAAGCGCAGCAGCCATTTGCGCGTGCCGTCGGTCGACACCTGTGCGGTGACGATTTCGGGCCGGCCGACGACGAAATGCTGGGCAAGATGCGCGCGTGTGTCCTTGGAGATATTGGCAAAGGCGTCGATCTCGGTGGCGCCGCGGTGATAGATCCAGTGCCAGACCTGTTGGCAGCGCATCTTGGCCTGCTTTTCCGGGATGCCGGCTTCGACCAGGGCCGCGCGCAGCTGCGCCTTCGACAGGCCGAGCAGCGCGCGCTTGCCATCGGCGCGCGGCGGCGCGGCGCGGCGCGGCACGGGTTTGGGATCGACAAGGCCGGGAATCTGCATCGGCGGCATATAGGCGCTGTGTAGGGCGGAAGAAAGGCGGCGGCCGTCAGCGTGGTTGCGCTCGCTGTTTCATACCCCCACTATCAATTCATGTTGCGTCAGTATGAACTCGTCGAGCGCGTAAAGGCCTATGATCCGGATGCGGACGAGGACTTGCTGAACCGCGCCTATGTGTTCTCGATGAAGGCGCACGGGTCACAGCTGCGCGCGTCGGGCGACCCCTATTTCAGCCATCCGATCGAGGTCGCCGGCATCCTGACCGACCTGAAACTCGACGACGAGACGATCGCTACCGGCATCCTCCACGACACCATCGAGGACACCGTCGCCACCCAGGAGCAGATCGACCGGCTGTTCGGCAAGTCTGTCGGCCGGCTCGTCGATGGCGTCACCAAATTGTCGAAGATCGAGGCGCAGACCGACAGCGAGCGCCAGGCCGAGAATCTGCGCAAGTTCCTGCTCGCCATGTCGAACGACATCCGCGTGTTGCTGGTCAAGCTCGCCGACCGGTTGCACAACATGCGGACGCTGCACCACATCAAGTCGGATGAAAAGCGTCGCCGCATCGCCCGCGAAACGATGGACATCTATGCCCCGCTCGCCGAACGCATCGGCATGTATGGGTTCATGGACGAACTCCAGGAACTGGCGTTCCGCGAGCTCGAGCCCGACGGCCATGCGACGATCACCGCGCGGCTCGCCAAGCTGCGCGAAGGCGGCGGCGATACCGTCGCGCGCATCGCCTCGGGCATCAAGCTGCTGCTGAGCCAGAAGGGCATCGAGGCCGAGGTGACGGGCCGCGAGAAACGCCCCTATTCGATCTGGCGCAAGATGCAGGGCCGGACGATGACGTTCGAGGCGCTGTCCGATGTCATGGCGTTCCGGATCATCGTCGACGACGAGGCCGAATGCTATCGCGCGCTCGGCGTCATCCACGGCCGCTGGCCGATGGTGCCGGGACGGTTCAAGGACTTCATCTCGACGCCGAAGCGCAATGGCTACAAATCGATCCACACGACCGTGCTCCATTCGGAAAATGCCCGCATCGAAGTGCAGATCCGCACCCGCCGCATGCACGAGGAATCGGAATACGGCCTCGCTGCGCACTGGGCCTATAAACAGGGCGGCGATGGCGCCCAGGCGCGCGAGGCCTATCCGTGGCTGGAAGACCTGCTCGAGGTGCTCCACGACGCAGCGACGCCCGAGGAGCTGCTCGAAAACGCCCGGCTGGCGATGTTCCAGGACCAGGTGTTCGTGTTCACGCCCAAGGGCGCGCTGCACCAGCTGCCCAAGGATTCGACGCCGGTGGATTTCGCCTATGCCGTCCATTCGGATCTCGGCGACAGCTGCGTCGGCGCCAAGGTCAATGGCCGGGTCGTCCCGTTGCGCACGCGGCTGGTCAACGGTGACCAAGTCGAGATCTTGCGATCGAAGGTGAAGGCGCCCGATCCGGCGTGGGAAGGCTTTGTCGCCAGCGCCAAGGCGCGCGCCGCGGTGCGCCGCCATGTCCGCCACAAGAACCTGCAGGAAAGCCAGGCGATGGGCGGAAAGCTGCTCGATTCGCTCAGCGTCCGCTTGAAGATCGCGCTTGGCGACGAACTCCTCGGCCCGGCGCTGAGCCGGCTGAAGCTCGCCGACCGGCCGGCGCTGGAACTGGCGATGGCGCGCAACCAGCTGACCGACGCGCAGGTTTCGGAGGCGCTGGTGCCGGGCTCCACCGCCGGCCAGAAGCCGCGGCGCAAGCGCGGCAAGCCCGGGCCGGCGGCGGTAAGCATCCACGGCCTGACCGCGGGCGTGGCATTCGAGCTTGGCGCCTGCCACCCCATTCCCGGCGATCGCATCGTCGGCATCCGCCACCCCGGCGAGCCCATCGTCGTCCACACCATCGACTGTGCCAGCCTCGCCGATGAAACCGGCGAATGGCTCGAGGTGTCATGGGGGCAGGAAACCGACGGTGCCGTCGCGCGGCTGGCGGTCGTCGTCCACAACCAGCCGGGGTCGCTCGCCAGCCTGACCGCCGCGCTGGCGGCGCACAACGCCAATATCGTCAACCTGGCGCTGAAGCACCGTGACCGCGAATTCCACACCGATGTCATCGACATCGAGGTCGAGGATTTGAAGCATCTAACGACGATCATCGCCGCGCTGCGGCACGTGAAGGCAGTGGTTTCGGTCGAGCGGATGCGAGGTTAGACGGTTTGCGGATGCGAGGTTAGACGATCTGCGGATGCGAGGTTAGACTGGCATCAGGAGGATCCCGCCATGGAAAACCCGAGCCTGATGAGTCACGTCTCCGTCGGCGTCAGCAATCTGGCGCGCGCCGCGGCTTTCTATGATGCCGTGCTGGCGCCGCTGGGCGGCAAGCGCATCCTCGAGGAAGGCGGCCACGCCATCGCCTATGGCCGGCAATTCCCCGAATTCTGGATCGGCGCGCCACACGATCGCGGCGCGCCGAGCCCCGGCAATGGTGTGCATTTCGCCTTCCTGGCCGAAAGCCGGGAGCAGGTTCACGCCTTCCACAGCGCCGCTATCGGCGCCGGCGGCAGCGACGACGGCGCGCCGGGGCCGCGGCCGCACTATGGCGCCGAATATTATGGTGCCTTTGTCCGCGATCCGGACGGCAACAAGGTCGAGGCGATGGTGTGGGAGGGCGCTGCTTCCTGAACACCGCACGCCCTTGCCTGTCATCCCGGCGAAGGCCGGGACCCATGACCCACCGGCCATGTCGATGACATCACCCGCGTGGCCGCGGACTGTGATTCATGGGTCCCGGCCTTCGCCGGGATGACAGACCGAAGCCCTAGCGCGCGATCGCGATGGCGATCTCGCTGACCCAGCCCTTGGTTCCCATCTCATCCTCGACTTCCCAGAAGCCCGCCTGCTTGTTGCCGGTCGGGTAGAGCATCGCGCCCGCGTCCAGTGGCTTCAGCACCTTGGCCTTGGGCGACGGCGCGGCGAACATGCGGCCGGCGTTCTTCATCGCCACGGCGCGTTCCGCCTGCGGGCCGGCGATGGCCTCGGTCATGCCGCCGAGATCGTTGACCAGTTTGGTATAGGCATCGAGATAGGCTAGCGCGATGACCTGGCCCATTTCGGTGTTGTCGTAGCCGCTGGCGCCGCCGGCGCCGAGGAAACCGCCCGAAAACAGCCCGCCGCCGGCGGCAAAGCCGAGATCGGATTTTTTCGACTGGCCTTCGGAAACGAATTCCTCCGACGACTTGTTGTTGACAACGTTGAGGACGACATTGGCCGAGCGCTTCTTGACGTTGAGCCCGCCGAGCAGTGCACCGAAACCGCCGGGCACGAAGCCGCCGATCAGGCCGCCGACATTGAGGCCGCCCTTGTTGGCGTTGCTCGACACGATGTCGGGAATCATCGTGAAATCGGCCTCGACCATCTGGCCCTTGCCGATCGTGCCGCCGCGCCGGGTTTCGCCCGCGGCCGACAGGTTGCGTTCAGTCTGCATCGCCGCCATGCCGCGGTTGCTGCGGTTGACGAGGCGGAAGCACTTCGATTTCTGCACATAGACGCGGATCAGCGCTTCGGGCGAGCTGAGGCCGAGGTCGGTCCACCAGCGATTCTGATTCTCGGGGGACGCCAGCGCGATCGTGCCGATCGGCCGCGGGCAGATCGGCAGTTCCGCCACCTTGGCGGCGCGGGTCTTTTCGATTTCCTGGCCGGATTTTGACTTTATCTGCGCCGCCGCAGGCGCAACGCCCGCCAGCATCGCCACTATCGCCATGCTGGCGCCGGTCCGAATCATCACACGCATGCCACCACTCCCCCTGCAACACCTTCCCCTTTACCCAAATGCAATATGTCCTGCCAAGCAAAAGCGCGTTGATTTGCGCCGTTTGACCCTGCGCCGGGCGATGCTAAGCCGTTATTGCCATGACCGATGATCAGATTCTCGCCGAATTCCGCGCCGCCAAAGCCCTGCTGGAGGGGCATTTCATCCTGTCGTCGGGCTTGCGCAGCCCGCGCTACCTCCAATGCGCCCGCGTGCTGATGGACCCGGCGCGTGCGGCAAGACTTGCCGATGCGCTGGCGACGAAGCTCCCCGCCGACGTCAAGGCGAAGGTCGAGGTCGTTATCGCCCCGGCCATGGGCGGCCTGATCTGTGGCCACGAGCTCGCGCGCGCGCTGGGCAAGCTGTCGATGTTCGTCGAACGGCCGACCGGAACCTTCGAGCTACGCCGCGGCTTCCGGCTCGAGCCCGGCCAGAAAGTGCTGCTGATGGAGGATGTCGTCACCACCGGGCTGTCGTCGCGTGAGGCCATTGCCGCGGTCAACGCCGCCGGTGGCGACGTCATTCATGCCGCCTCGCTCGTCGATCGGTCGAATGGCAAGGCCGATCTTGGCGTGCCGTTCACGCCGCTGATCCGCCTCAACGTGCCAAGCTATGCCGCCGAAGCGCTGCCACCCGAACTCGCCGCGATCCCGGCGGTCAAGCCCGGCAGCCGCGCGGCATGAGCAATCACCTTCGACTCGGCGTCAACATCGATCACGTTGCCACCATCCGCAACGCCCGTGGCGGCCTGCATCCCGATCCGGTGCGCGCCGCGTTGATGGCGGCGGCGGCCGGAGCCGATGGCATCACGGCCCATCTGCGCGAGGACAGGCGGCATATCACCGACGCCGATCTCAACGCACTCGTCGGCAGCATCAGCCTGCCGTTGAACCTCGAAATGGCCGGCACCGACGAAATGCTCGGCATCGCGCTGGCGCATCGCCCGCATGCCGCTTGCATCGTTCCCGAACGGCGGGCGGAACGCACGACCGAGGGCGGGCTCGACGCCGCCGGGCAGCACAATACGCTGGCGCCGATCATCACGCGGCTGAAGGCGGCCGGTATCCGGGTCAGCCTGTTCATCGCCCCCGAGGCCAACCAACTCGAAGCCGCCGCCCGGCTCGGCGCGCCTGTCGTCGAACTCCACACCGGCCCCTACAGCCATGCGGTGACCGAGGCGGAGATCGCTGTCGAATTGGAACGCCTGCACCGTGCCGCCGAACACGGCGCCGCTCTCGGCCTCGAAATGCACGCCGGCCACGGACTGACCTATGACAATGTCGGGCCCGTCGCCGCGATGCCGCAACTGGCGGAGCTCAACATCGGGCATTTCCTGATCGGCGAGGCGGTGTTCACCGGGCTGGGGCCAGCGATCGCGCGGATGCGCTCGGCGATGGACGCGGCGCGCGCCGGATGAACATTCCGGCCGGGGTCTTCGTGCTCGGGCTCGGATCCGACCTGTGCAACATCGATCGCATCGAAAACAGCATCACGCGTTTCGGTGACCGTTTTCTAAACCGCGTCTTTACCGACACCGAACGCGCCAAGGCCGATCGCCGCGTCCTCACCCGCACCGGCACCTATGCCAAGCGTTTTGCTGCCAAGGAGGCGTGTTCCAAGGCGCTGGGCACGGGATTTCGCAAGGGCGTGTTCATGCGCGACATGGGGGTCGTCAACCTGGCATCGGGGGCACCGACCCTCGCGTTGACCGGCGGTGCCGCGGCAAGGCTGGCGGAAATCACGCCGCCGGGCTACAGGGCGGCCGTGCATCTGACGATGACCGACGACCACCCCTGGGCGCAGGCCATCGTCCTCATTACCGCGAGCCCCCTATGACCGAGGCGACATTGGCAACCAAGAAGCCGACGAACTGGGCCAGCGAAGCCTGGCAATTGTTCCTGCTCGTGCTCGCCGTGCTCGGCGTGCATTCGCTGCTTGCCAAGCCCTTCTACATCCCGTCGGGATCGATGCTGCCGTCGCTGCTGATCGGTGACCGGCTGATCGTTTCGAAATTCCCCTATGGCTATTCCTATCTGTCGCCATCGCTCAACGTGCTGCCCGAAATGCCGGGGCGCATTTTCGGCCGCATGCCGGCGCGCGGCGACATTGCCGTTATCAAGAGCCCGCGCGACAAGTCCGACTATATCAAGCGCGTCATCGGCCTTCCCGGCGACACCGTGCAGATGCGCGACGGCCAGCTGATCCTCAACGGCAATCCGGTGTCCAAGGTTGCGGTTGCGCCGGTCGAGATTCCGGTCAGCCCGAACAGCGACTGCATATCGCCGATCGACGCGCAATATCGTACCACCAACGCCGCCGGCGTCGCCGTGTGCCGATACCCCACTTTCCGCGAGACGCTGCCATCCGGCCGCAGCTACCTGACCATGGATCTCGGCCAGGTGCCGCAGGACAATACCGAGCCGTTGATCGTGCCGGAGGGGCATATCTTCCTGATGGGCGACAATCGCGACAATTCGGAAGACAGCCGGTTCGATCCGATGCTCGGCGGGCTGGGCATGCTGCCGATCGAAAATCTTGTCGGCCGGGCGGAGTTCATCACCTTCTCGCTCGATGGCTCGACGTCGTTCAACCCGGTGACATGGCTGACGGCGATCCGGTCGAATCGGTATCTGATCGGGCTCGACAAAAAGGTCGGCGAATAGGTTTCGAGGCGGGCTGCTTGGCCCCGCTCCCGGCTCGCTTTGCGAGTCCGACCTCTCCCTCGAGGGAGAGGTTCTTACTTGGGCTTGACGGCGAGGAGCTCGATATCGAATTCGAGCACGGCACCCGGCGGGATCACGCCGCCGGCACCGCGGGCGCCATAGGCAAGCTCGGGTGGCACGACGAAATGATACTTGGAGCCCGTCGGCATCAGCTGGACGCCTTCGGTCCAGCCCGGAATGACCTGGTCAAGCGGAAACGCAGCCGGCTGGCCGCGCTGGTACGACGAATCGAACACGGTGTGCGCGGCATCGACCAGCCGGCCTTCGTAATGCACGAGCACCGTGTCTGCCTTGGCCGGCTTCGGCCCGGTGCCTTCGCGGATGACATTATACTGCAGGCCGCTGGCGGTGGTTTTCACATCGGCCTTCTTGCCGTTGTCGGCGAGGAACTTCATGTCATCCTGGCGCACGGCGGCAACCTGCCCTTCAGTTCCGAGGTAGACACCGGCAGCGACAATCGCCGCGACCACGCCGGCACCGACAAGCCACTTCAGGACGCCACCGGATTTCCCGGTGTTCGGTGCAGCGGTCGCCATGGCGCGGCCTTTCGCAGGAATGCTTACTTCACACCATCGCGTTCGGCGCGCTTGCGCTCGAGCTTGCGGGCGCGGCGGACAGCGGCAGCCTTTTCACGGGCGCGCTTTTCGCTGGGCTTTTCATAGTGACGGCGCAGCTTCATCTCGCGGTAGACGCCCTCGCGCTGCAGCTTCTTCTTGAGCGCGCGCAGCGCCTGATCGACATTGTTGTCGCGAACCACGATTTGCATGCAGCCGTTCTCTCCATTCACGTCGCCGGGCCTGGCACAGGCCCAACGCTTGTCCAAATAAAAGTGATTCCGGCAAGGCGAGCCTGCCGGAGCGAAGGGGGCGCATAGCAGAGGCGGCGTACATTCACAAGCGCAGCGCCGGCGGCGGCGCGCGCTGGCCGAAATGGCTCGCGGCGATTGCTTCATCGAATTTTGTGGTTACAGTTTGGTAACTATCTGGGGGGATTTCAATGCTTTTACGCGCTGTCGCGGCTGCCGCCGTGCTGTCCACCGGTGCCGTTCCGGCCGCCGCGGCGGGTTCGTTCGGCACTGCTACAAACACCAGCCTGCGGCGCTGCAATGCCAGCCTTGCCAGCGATTGCCCCGGCAGCACCTTGCTGAAGGCCGTGCGCCAGGGCGGGCCGGGCCGGAATCGGATAGCTTCGCGGCTGCAAGCCGACGCCGGCAGCGCCCAGGCCGGGTCCTACGCCACCGGCTCGGCCGAACTTCGCGGCATCGGCTTGCCGGTGATCAAGGCCAGCGCCTATGCCGCCGGGACCGATTCGCGCCTCGTCGGCAGCGCACAGGTGTGGCAGACGATCACCTGGCGCGGCGGCGCGCCGACCGCTTTCGGGCTCGCCGGGAACCTGCACTTTGCCGATT
>JANOCM010000586.1:0-3843 GCA_031412175.1 Alphaproteobacteria bacterium | reverse complement strand
AAGCACCAGCCGCACCAGCGACGCCGCTGCCAGCCCGCCGATGAACATGTTGCCGCGCCATTCGGGCACCAGCTTGCCGCTGTAAATCGTCAATCCCGACGGCGCGATGACGGGGTCCCAGTAATAGACCGGCTGCTCCATGCCTGGCGCCACAGTCTGCGACTTGCCGATCGGCTTGCCCGAATACTCCTCGCCATAGGTGATCGTCGGCCAGCCATAGTCCTTGCCGGGCTGGATCAGGTTGAGCTCATCGCCGCCCTGCGGGCCCATCTCGACCTCCCACAGCCGGCCCTGTGCATCGAGCGCCGCCGCCAGCACGTTGCGATTGCCCTTGGTCCAGATTTCCGGCCGCGCGCCGGGGGTCTTGACGAACGGATTATCGCTGGGGATCGAGCCGTCGCGATTGATGCGCACGATCTTGCCAAAATCGCTGGCGAGGTCCTGCGACTGCATCCGGCCAGCGAGGATCGAGCGCTCGCCCAGCGTCACGAACAGCTTGCCGTCAGGGGCAAAGACCAGCCGGCCGCCGAAATGCGCCTTTGAATCGAGCGTCGGCATCATCCGGAAAATGACCTTTACATCGGTCATCTTCGGCTGCGATCCATCGACCAGCACGCCGCGCGCGACGGCAAGGCCGTTGCCGCCCTGGCGCGGCTCGGCATAGCTCCAGAACACCGTGCCGGCGGGTTCATCCCTGGGCACGGCAATGCCCATCATGCCGCCCTGCCCGCGGGCGTCGACGGCGGGCAGCCCGGCGATCGGCGCCGACTTTGTGCCGTCCGCCTTGACGATCCGCATCGCGCCCGGCGCCTTTTCGGTGACCAGCATCCGGCCGTCGGGCAGGAAAGCAAGGCCCCAGGGAAAGCTGAGCCCGGTGGCGATTTCGGTGACGGCGACCGGGGTGGCGGTCTTGGCATCCTCGGCGCGCGTCTGGCCGGCAAAGGCCGGCTTGAACTCGGGGACATTGGGTTCGCCCTGCACCACGGGCGCGGAGCAGGCGGGGGTGGAAATCAGCAGGGCAAGAATGAGAGCGCGCACGGGACGTCCTTTCGCTGGTGGCAACGGCTTAGCGTCGCAACGCGCAAGGCGTCCAGTGGGATGAAAGGGTGATGCTGCGCCAGGGCGTCGCGGCAAAGCCGCGCCAGCCTGCCCCGGACGTGATCCGGGGTCAGACCGGTTCGGCCGGCACTGCCGGCCGCCCGGCTGGCCGAACTTGCGCCTGTCGGCGCGCTGTGCTGCGCACTGCGCGCTCGCGGCGCTGCTTTAGTGCTGCGTCGCCGGCATCCGCACGACCAGGCCATCGAGGTCGGCGCTCGCCTTGATCTGGCACGCCAGCCGGCTGTTGTCCTGCAACCCGTCGGCGAGATCGAGCATGTCGTTTTCGAGGTCCGACTTGTCGCCGGTCTTCGCCACCCATGCCGGGTCGATATAGACATGGCAGGTGGCGCAGGCGGCATTGCCGCCGCAATCGCCGTCGATGCCGGGCACGCCGTTGCCCAGCGCCCCTTCCATCAGCGACACGCCGTCGGCGACCTGCACCTGGTGCGCGGTGCCGTTATATTCGACATAGGTGATCGTTGCCATCGCTGGTCCTGCAGATAATCGGTTGAAATCAGGCCGGAATACGGACCATCAGCGACTTGTAGCCCTTGACGAACGCCGATGGCACCCGCTCCGGCTCCGCCACCACCTCGATAGTGTCGAAGCGCTTGACGATCTCTTCCCACAGGATCTTCAGCTGCAATTCGGCAAGGCGATTGCCGACGCAGCGGTGGATGCCGAAACCGAACGACATGTGCTGGCGCGGCCGCGCGCGATCGATGATGAAGGCATCGGGGTTGTCGATCGACCGTTCGTCGCGGTTGCCCGAAACATACCACATGATGACCTTGTCGCCCTTGCGGATGTGCTGGCCGCCCAAAATGGTGTCCTCGAGCGCCGTCCGCCGCATGTGCGCCAGCGGCGTCTGGTAACGGATGATCTCCGACACCATCGGCTCGATCAGGTCAGGGTTGGCGCGCAGCTTGGCGTATTCGGCCGGGTTCTTGTTGAGGAAATACAGCCCGCCGGTGATCGAATTGCGCGTCGTGTCGTTGCCACCAACGATCAGCAGCACGAGATTGCCCATGAACTCCATCGGCGGCATGTTGCGCGTCGCCGGGTTGTGCGCGAGCATCGAGATGAGGTCGCCCTTGGGCTCGGGATCGTTGACGCGATCGTTCCACAACCCCATGAATTCCTGCAACATCCCGAGCAGCACCGCCTGGCGCTCCTCCTTCTGCAGGTTGCCCGGCACTTCGGGATCGGCGGTGGCGATGTCCGACCAATAGGTCAGCTTGCGGCGATGTTCCTGCGGGAAATCGAACAGCGTCGCCAGCATCCGGCTGGTCAATTCGATCGAAACGCGGTCGACCCAGTCGAACACTTCGCCGCGCGGCAGGCCATCGAGGACTTCCTGGGTGCGGCTGCGAATCAGCCCTTCGAAATCGGCGAGATTCTGCCCCGACACGATCGGGTTGACGGCCTTGCGCTGCACATCATGCTTGGGCTGATCCATGGCGATGAACATCGGCATGATGAAATCCTGGTCCATGTCGAACAGCGTGATGCCGCCGAGATGCGCATCCGACGAGAACACCTGGTGGTTGGTGTCGACCGCCATGATATCGGCCCAGCGCGTCACCGACCAATAGCCGCGGTGGCGTTCCTTGTTGAGCGACGTGAAATGAATGGGCGCTTCATCGCGCAAGCGCTTGAAGAACGCCCAGTGCGTGTCGGTTTCCCACCACAAGGGATCGGCGATATCGACTTCATCGAGCGGCGCCGTCTGCAGATAGGCGGTGATGGTGCCGGGCGTGTGATCGGCAAGGTTGGGGCGGATGCGCGGCGGCAGCGGCCATTGCGGCGGGGCTTCTTCGCGTGACAATGTATGCTGGCTGGCCATCTCGTCGTCTCCCACTGCGCCATCGACTCAAGGCCCCGGCGCTTATTCCCCACGAATGCGGTCTTACACTACGCACAATTGGAGTGCCACTCATATTTTGCGCCTTGCCGGTTGTTCATGGTGGCGCGAATGGGGCAAGCTACCACCAAGGGGGAGCAGCGAATGCCCGAGATCGGACCATCGGTTGCCGAAATCGCCACGCGCATGGCGCTGGCGGACCGCGGCCGAGTCGCCGACTATATCCCCGAGCTCGCCAAGGTCTCCGCCGATCATTTCGGGCTTGCCGTCGTCATGGCTGATGGCAGCGAATTCGTCGCCGGCGACGCCGACACGCGCTTTTCGATCCAGTCGGTCAGCAAGGTGTTCGCTCTCGTCGAAGCGCTCGGCCGCCACGGCAACCGCGTCTGGGATCGCGTCGGCCGCGAGCCTTCGGGCAGCGCCTTCAACTCGATCATCCAGCTCGAATTGGAGGCGGGCCGGCCGCGCAACCCGTTCATCAACGCCGGCGCACTGGCGGTCACCGACCTCATCGCCAACGGCCGCGACAGCAGCGATTCTTCGGGTGAAGGCATCGGCGACATTCTTCGCCTTGTCCGCCGCCTCGCCGGCGACGACAGCATTTCCGTCGACGGCGCCGTCGCCTACTCCGAGGCCGCGACGGGCTTTCGCAACGCCGCGCTGGCCAATTACATGCGGGCGTTCGGCACCATCGCCGGGCCGGTGGCGGCAACGCTCGACGTCTATTTCCACCAGTGCGCCATCGCCATGTCGTGCCGGCAATTGGCCCGCGCCGGGCGGTTCCTGGCGCATGGCGGCGTCGATCCGGCGAGCGGCGCAGCGATCGTGTCGCCCGAACGCGCCCGCCGCATCAACGCACTGATGCTGACCTGCGGCCATTA
>JANOCM010000585.1:0-4510 GCA_031412175.1 Alphaproteobacteria bacterium | reverse complement strand
TCGCGGAGGATCGGCTCCATCAGCGGATGCAGCAGCGCCACCTCCTCGCGGCGATGCTTGCGCGCCGCAAAGCTCGGGATATTGTCCATCGGGCCCGGTCGGTAGAGCGCGCCGAGCGCGACGATATCGCCGAAGCAATCGGGCCGCACCTGGCCGAGCGCGCGGCGCATGCCTTCCGATTCGAACTGGAACACCCCGACCGTATCGGCACGGGCGAGCAGCGCGAACACCGCTGGGTCATCCAATGGCAGCGTGTTCCAGTCGACGTCGATCTCGCGCTGTTTCAGCAGCTTGGCGGCGCGATCGAGCACCGACAGCGTCTTGAGGCCAAGGAAGTCGAACTTGACCAGCCCGGCCTTTTCGACCGCCTTCATTTCGAACTGGGTGACCGGCATGTCCGATCGCGGGTCGCGGTACAGCGGCACCAGTTGGCTGAGCGGCCGGTCGCCGATGACGACACCGGCGGCATGGGTCGAGCTGTGGCGCGGCAGCCCTTCGAGTTGCAGCGCGATCTCGATCAGCCGCTTGACCTTGGGATCGCGGTCGCGCTCGGCGATGAATTCGGGCAGGCCGGGATAGCGGCGGCCGTCCTTGTCCTTGCCCTGCCCCAGGGTCCGCGCCAGGGTCCACGGATCGGTCGGGTGGCTCGGCACCATCTTGGCGAGCCGGTCGGTCTGGCCATAGGGCATCTGGAGCACGCGGCCGACGTCCTTCAGCACGGCGCGGGCCTTCATCTTGCCGAAAGTGATGATCTGCGCGACCTGGTCGCGGCCATAGCGCTGCTGGACGTATTTGATGACCTCGACGCGCCGGGTTTCGCAGAAATCGATGTCGAAATCGGGCATCGACACGCGGTCGGGATTGAGGAAACGTTCGAACAGGAGCCCATGCTCGAGTGGATCGAGATCGGTGATCGTCAGCGCCCAGGCAACGACCGAGCCAGCGCCGGAGCCGCGGCCCGGGCCGACGGGAATGCCCTGGCTTTTGGCCCAGGCGATGAAGTCGGCAACGATGAGGAAATAGCCGGGGAAGCCCATGGCGTTGATGACGCCAAGCTCGAAGGCCAGGCGCTCGCGATAGGGGGTCGCGGCGTCGCCGACGATGCCGAGCGTCGCCAGTCGCTTGTCGAGCCCAGCCTCGGCGGCGGCGATCAGCGCCGGGTCCTCGCTCATGCCGTCGGTGGCCATGCGCGGCAGGATCGGTTTCCGCGACGGCGCCGCGACGGCGCAGCGCTGGGCGACGACGACCGTGTTGGCGATCGCTTCGGGCAGGTCGGCAAAGGCCTTGCGCATCTCGTCGGCCGATTTCAGCCGGTGCTGGGGGTTCGAGCGGCGCCGCTCTTCGGCTTCGACATAGGCCGAATCGGCGATGCAAAGGAGGGCGTCATGGGCGATATGGACTTGGTTCTCGAGGAACTTGACCGGGTTGGTGGCCACGATCGGCAGGTCATGCGCCGTCGCCAGCCGCAGCAGCCCGGGCTCGGACCGCTGCTCGATCGGCTCACCCGAGCGGCTGATTTCGATGTACAGCCGGCCCGGGAACAGCCGCATCAGGTCGGCAGCATAGTCCGCCACCGGCTGGCCATCGGCGAGCAGCCGCGCCAGCGCACCATCGGCACCGCCGGTCAGGCAAATGAGGCCGTCGGTCCGCCCGGCGAAATCGGCGAGCTGGAGATGCGGATCCTCGGCCGGATCACCGCCGAGATGCGCCTGGCTGACCAGCGCGATGAGGTTGGCATAGCCGGCGCTTTCCTGGGCGTGCAGCACCAGCCAGTCATAAACCGGTCGGGTCAACGGGGTGCGCGATCCTGGGCGTTCAACGGCGACCATCGCGCCGATGATCGGCTGGACGCCGGCATCCTTGGCGGCATAGGAAAAATCCATCGCCGCGAACATGTTGCCGCGATCGGCCAGCCCCGCCGCCGGGAAACCGGCGCGCCGGCACGCCTTGGCGAGGTCCTCGGGCTGGATCGCGCCTTCGAGCATCGAATAGGCCGATTGCAGGCGAAGATGGACGAAGCCGGCATGGGCAGAGGTGGACAGGACGGGCGATCGCATGGCGCGATGATGGGACTTTCGGGCGGTGAGGGAAAGGCCGGCGTCTTAGTTATCCACGGCTGAATCGCGGCGCTCAGACCGCTGCCAATCGGCCTTCATGCAAGGTCACGACGCGATCCACCGATCGCGCCAGCGCGATGTTGTGGGTCGCCACCAGCGCTGCCGACCCCTGTCCGCGCACCAGCGCGACGAACTCGGCGAGCACCTTGGCGGCAGTCGCCTCGTCGAGATTGCCAGTCGGTTCGTCGGCGAGCACCAGCACCGGCTTGTTGGCCAGTGCCCGCGCCACGGCGACGCGCTGCTGCTCGCCGCCCGACAACTGCGAAGGGCGGTGGCTCAGCCGGCTGCCGAGGCCGAGCGCGGTCAGCAGTTCGTCGGCGCGCGCCGCCGCCGCCTTTTCGGGATGGCCACCGACCAGCCCGGCGAGCATCACATTCTCGCGGGCGCTGAAATCGGGTAGCAGGTGATGGAACTGATAGACGAAGCCGAGCCGGTCGCGCCGCACCCGCGTCCGCCCGGCGTTATCGAGCGCCTCGACCCGCTCGCCGGCGATGCTGATCCGGCCCTGGAAGCCGCCTTCGAGCAGGCCAACGGCTTGCAGCAACGTCGATTTGCCCGATCCCGATGGCCCTAGCAGTGCGACGATCTCGCCCGGGTTCACCGCCAGGTCGACGCCGCGCAGCACCTCGATCGTGGTGGTACCTTGCGTGAAGCTGCGGCGCAGGTCCTCGACCTGCAGAACCGGGCTATTCATAGCGCAGCACCTGGACCGGATCGGTGCTCGCCGCCTTCCACGCCGGGTAAAGCGTCGCCAGGAACGACAGCAGCAGCGCCAGCAGGATGATGCCGATGACCTCCAGCGGGTCGGTCTTGGCGGGCAGCTCGGTCAAATAGCGCACCGACGGATCCCAGATATTGGTGCCGGTCAGCGCCGATACACCCGACACGATGCCGGCGCGGAAATACAGCAGCGCGAAACCCAGCACGCAACCGAGCGCGATGCCGAGCCCGCCGATCAGCGTGCCAACGGTCATGAACACCCGCATCAGCGCGATGCGGCTGGCGCCCATGGTGCGCAGGATCGCGATGTCGCGGGTCTTGGCGCGGACCAGCATGATCAGCGACGACAGGATGTTGAACACGGCGACGAGGATGATGATCGACAGCACCCAGAACATCACCGTGCGTTCGACGACCAGCGCCGAGAACAGCGCCGAATTGGTCGATTTCCAGTCGCTGACGATCGCCTGGCCGACGATGCTCGGCGCGATCGGCGCGAGTATCTGGCCGATCTTGTCGGGGTCGTTGGTCATCACCTCGACCATCCCGACGGCGTCGCCGAGCCGGAGCAGGATCTGCGCATCGGACATCGGCATGACGACGAACGCCTTGTCATAATCGAAAATGCCGACTTCGAAGACCGCGACGATGCGATAGGCAACAATGCGCGGCACGGTGCCGAACGGCGTCGATTCGCCCTGCGGGTTGATCAGCGAGATCGAATCGCCGACGCGCGCGCCGAGCGCCTCCGACAGTCGCGCGCCGATGGCGACGGTGTTGCTGCCGGGCTGGAGGTTTTTCAGGCTGCCGGCGACGACATTGTTGGCAATGACGGGGGTGCCATTGATATCGGCCGGCGTCATGCCGCGGACGATGACGCCTTCGACCCGGCCGCCGAAGCTGCCCATCAGCGGCTGTTCGATCAGCGGTGTCGCCGAAATCACCCCGGGCAACGCCTTCAACCGCGCCTGCAGCGGCTGCCACGCCTCGATGCGGCCACCATAGCCCTGGACGACGGCATGACCGTTCAACCCGAGAATGCGATCGAACAATTCGGCGCGAAAGCCGTTCATCACCGACATGACCGCGATCAGCGCCGCAACCCCCAGCGCCACGGCGATCAGGCTGATCGAGGCGACAAGGAAGATGAACCCCTCCCCGCGCCCAGGCAGCAGGTACCGCTTGGCGATCATGCGTTCATAGCGGGTGATCACGCCGACAGCTGCTCCACCGCCGCATCGATGCTGACTTCCACCTTGTCGCCGCCGCGGCGCTTCAACTCGACGACGCCATTGGCGATGCCCTTGGGGCCGACGACAAGCTGCCACGGCAGGCCGATAAGGTCGGCGGTTGCGAACTTGGCGCCGCCGCGTTCGTCGCGATCGTCGTACAGCACCTCCACCCCTGCCGCGGTCAGCCGCGCATACAGGCCGTCGGCAGCGGCGGCGCAGGCGGCATCGTCGGCGCGCAGGTTGATCAGCGCGACCCGGTAGGGCGCGACGGCGTCGGGCCAGATGATGCCATCCTTGTCGTGGCAAGCCTCGATGATCGCACCCATCAGCCGCGACACGCCGATGCCATAGCTGCCCATCAGCGGCGTCACCGGCTGGCCATCGGGGCCCTGCACCGTCACGCCCATCGCCCTGGTGTATTTGTCACCGAAGTAAAAGACC
>JANOCM010000584.1:0-4617 GCA_031412175.1 Alphaproteobacteria bacterium | reverse complement strand
GCTCGGGTGGGGTCGGGGGGGGGTGAGTCGCCAGCCTGTTAGCCCAAATCCGGGAGTGACTCACCCACCCCCAGCCCCTCCCTTGCAGGGAGGGGAGTTCAGCGCCGCGCGATCTCGCTCATGAAGCGCGCCTCGTCGCCCGCCAGCAGCCACGGCACTTCGGCTGCCACCGCGCCGAGAAAATCCGCCAGCGGCTCCATCTCGGCCCTGGCAAAGTTGCCGAGCACATGGCCGGTGACCCGATCCTTGTGCCCAGGATGGCCGATGCCGAGCCGGACGCGGCGATATTCGGGCCCGACATGCGCATCGATCGAGCGGATGCCGTTGTGCCCCGCCGCGCCGCCGCCATGCTTGACCTTGACCTTGAAGGGCTCGAGATCGAGCTCGTCATAGAACACCGTCAGCGCCTCGGCGGGCTCGAGCTTGAAGAAGCGCAGCGCCTCGCCGACCGATCGCCCGCTGTCGTTCATGAACGTTGCGGGCTTGAGCAACGTCACCTTGTGGTCACCGATGCGGCCTTCGCTGGCCAGCCCCTGGAAACGCGTCTTCCACGGGCCGAAGCCATGCCGCGCGGCAATCGCGTCGACCGCCATGAAACCGATATTGTGCCGGTGGAGCGCATAGGACGCGCCCGGATTGCCGAGGCCGGCGAAGATCTTCACGCCGCCGGCCCCGGAAAATCAGCGTCAGGCCGCGGCGTCTTCGGCAGCGGCTTCGACTTCGGCGTTCTCGCTCTTCAGCGCCGACGGCGCGACCATCGTGGCGATGGTGAAGTCGCGATCGGTGATGTGCGAGGTGACGCCCTTGGGCAGCGTGATGGCGCTGATGTGGATCGAATCGCCGACGTCCTTGCCAGCCAGGCTGACATCGATCTGGTCGGGGATCGCGTTCGACGGGCAATCGAGCTGCAGCTCGTGGCGGACGATGTTGAGCACCGCGCCGCGCTTCATGCCGGGCGACTTGTCTTCGTCGACGAAATGCACCGGCACTTCGACGGTGATGACGGCATTGCCGACAAGGCGGAAGAAATCGACATGGATCGGCCGGTCGGTGACCGGGTGGAACTGGACGTCGCGCGGCAAGGTGCGAACCTTGTCACCGCCGGCGATCTCGATCTCGATGACCGAGTTCATGAAATGGCCGGTGGACAACTGGCGGACCAGCAGTTTTTCCTCGACATGGATCGGGGTGGCGGCGGAACCGGCACCATAGATCACGGCGGGGACGCGGCCGGTACGACGCACGGCACGAGAGGCTCCCTTGCCTGCCCGTTCGCGCATCTCGGCCGCGAGCTTCAACGTTTCGCTCATTGCTCGCTTCTCCAAAAATAGCAAAATTCGCGCCGCCCCCGGCCTCCAGGGATGCAGATGGGGATGACGCGACGCGGTGGCGCATAGGGGATGCGGGGTTGAAAAGCAAGTTTGCCTTGGGGGCGCAAAAGCAAAAGCCGCGATACCCCACTCAGACAGTGGGATATAGTTCTTTTGTCATCGGCAATCAGCCCGCCGGTGATGTCAGCGCCTTGCATCGGTCTCCCCCGCGCGCTGTCACTATCCGGCGGAAGCGTGCGCGTCCGGCCCCTGGGTCGCGTCAGCCAATTCGGCGCCGCTTCCGCCGATTTTTTGCCGGCAGCGGCGGTTCAGGGCACAGCCTCGACGCTCAGCCCCTTGGCCTTGAGCAGAACCAGCAGCCCCTCCGGCCCGCCGAGATGCCCTGCCCCGACCGCGATGAACAGCTTGCCCGGGCGCTTCATCGTGCCGGCGATCCAATCGGCCCAGCGGCGGTTGCGGTTGGTCAGCAAGGTCGCCTGCAGCACCGGCGACGCCTTGGTCTCGCGGGCGAAATCGCGGGCGATGGCCTCGACATCGCCCGCGCGCCACGCGGCGATAAGTTTCTCGGTCTCTTGTCTGGCCTGCGCCGCATCATCGAGCGTCGCCTCGAGCATCTTGACCTGGTCGGCCTCGGGCAGGCCGGCGAGGAAGCCCAATTGCTGCTCGGGCGTCTCGAGGCCGATCGCCGGCTTTTTCGCCGCCTTGGCGCGCGCCGTCAGCGCCGGTTCGACACCATCGGCGGGCGTCAGCCCCATCGCCGAAAATGTCGCCTCGCTCAGCGTCACCGCCGCCAGCCACGTCGCCATCTGGTCGAGCGCGGCAATCGGCACGCCCGCCGCTGTCGCCGCCGGTGCCAGCTTGCCGGCATATTCGGGCGCCAGCCGCTTCGCCAGCGTCTTGCCGCCGGGGCGAAAGCCCAGCTGCTGCACCACCGGCGCGAGCGCCAGCGGGTCTTCGGGCATCACCGCCTCCAACACCAGCGTGTCGGCGGCATCGAAACGCTGCAGCACGCGCGGGCTGGCCCAGGTCTCGCCCTTGGGCAGCGCATGGACGCTGCCGAACAGGGTGATCTCGGTATCGGCATCGCGGATCACGTACAGCGCCGGTGCGGCGGCGGCGGGCACCGCGACCAGCAGCGCCAGCAGCCCGAAAAGAAAACGCATCAGACCTTGCTCTCCGCCCAATATTTGTCCTTCAGCAAGCGCTTGTAGAGCTTGCCGGTGTCGTGGCGCGGCAATTCGGCCATGAAATCGATGCTCTTGGGGCATTTCACATGACTGAGACGTGAGCGGACGAAGGCGATCAGCTCGGCCTCCAGTTCCGGGCCGGCGCGCGCCATGTCGCGCGGCTGCACCACCGCCTTGACCGCCTCGCCCATCTCGGCATCGGGCACGCCGAACACCGCGACGTCGGCGACTTCGGGATGCAGCGTCAGCGCATTCTCCGCCTCCTGCGGATAGACGTTGACGCCGCCCGAAATGATCATGAAGGCGGCGCGATCGGTGAGGAACAGATAGCCGTCGTCATCGACATGGCCGATGTCGCCGAAGGTGGCGCCGTGCTCGCCGGTGACGCTGGCGGTCTTTTCCGGGTCGTTGTGATAGCTGAAGCTGGTGCCGCCGTGAAAATAGATGCGCCCGGTCTGCCCCGGCGGCAGCAGGCTGTCGTCGTCGGCGAGGACGCGGATGGCGCCGAGGATCGACTTGCCGACGCTGCCGGGCTTTTGCAGCCATTCCTGCGGCGTAATCGAGGTGAAGCCGGCGCCTTCGGTCGCCGAATAATATTCATAGATCACCGGGCCCCACCAGGCGATCATCGCGTGCTTGACATCGACCGGGCATGGCGCCGCGGCGTGGATGGCGACCTTGAGGCTCGACAGGTCATATTTGCCGCGGACATCCTCGGGCAGCTTGAGCATCCGCACGAACATCGTCGGCACCAGCTGGCTGTGGGTGATATGGTATTTCTCGACCAGCGCCAGATAGGTTTCGGGGTCGAATTTCTCCATCACGACGACGGTGCCGCCATAGCGGTGCACCGACATGCAGTAGCGCAACGGCGCCGCATGATAGAGCGGCGCCGGCGACAGATAGATCATGCCCGGCCCGAACTGGTACAGCAGCGCCACCAGCCCGGTCAGCGCGTCGCCGGCGTCGAGCGCACCTTCGGGCAGCGGCCCGCGCACGCCCTTGGGGCGGCCGGTGGTGCCTGAGGAATACAGCATGTCGCGGCCGCAGCTTTCATCGGCGATGCGCGTCGCCGGCATGGCGGCGAGCGCGGTGTCGAGATCCTCGAAGCCCGACACGGCACCGCCCGAGACATAGCGCGCCGGGACGTCGGGGGCCGCGGCGGCCGCGACATCCCCGAGTGCAGCGCTGGCAAAGATCGCCTTGGCGCCGGAATCGGCAACGATATAGCCGGCCTCGTCGGCGGTCAGCTTGGTCGACATGGCAACATAGACGATGCCGGCGCGCTGGGCGCCCCAACAGATCGGCAGGTAATCGAGGCCATTGTACATCAGGATGACGATGGTATCGCCGCGCTGCAGGCCGTGTGCGCGCAACAATTGCGCCACCTGGTTCGACCGCGCCTCGAGCTGGGCATAAGACATGCTGGCGCCGCTGCCCGCCATTATGATCGCCGGTGTGTCGGGCGTGGCGGCGGCGTGGACGAACGGATGCATGGCGTATCCCCAGGGTATGTTTTGCCGTGGTCTAGCGCGACCCGGCCCCGCCGTCACGCACCGCAATCAGCCAGGTGAAACAGCGCCTTGCCGGCCATGCGCCCAGCGATCGAAACCGATGACCAGCGCCATCAGCAGCGTGAAGAACAGCACCAGCCCGACGATGTTGGCGAGTACCTGCCCCCAGCCATATTTGCCGATATCGATGAAGAAATAGGCATATTTGCCGGTCACCTGCCCGCGCGTCAGCGCGACGATGCAATAGGCAAAGGGAAACGCCATCGCCAGCCACACGGCGTTCCACGCCAGTCGGCGGCGCGGCACCAGCGCCAGCCACCACAGTGCATAGGCGATCGGCACGACGCTGTGCAGCACGGTATCGGTCACCAGCCGCACGCCGGTGACCGGGTTATACTGCGCCAGCAGCGTGTTGTAGATGGCGCCGACGACGATGATGTAGACGGTCGCCGCCGCCATCGTTCCCGGCCGCGTCAGGAAGCCGCCGGCGCTGCCCCTGGCGGCATAGCGCGCCGTCACCAAGGCAACGAGCGTGTTCGCCCAGATGGTGAAGAAGCCATAGAGCCCGAGCACCGCCAGCAGCGG
>JANOCM010000583.1:0-1556 GCA_031412175.1 Alphaproteobacteria bacterium | reverse complement strand
GCAACATCAACTATATGTCGAAGCGTTATTTCACGTTTAGCAACGACCAGTCCGTAGGCGGCCGGGCGCTCGTTGATGCCAAGGTCGGCTATCGTTTCGCCAGCACCAACAAGTGGTTGAACGGCATCGGCATCGAAGGCTCGGTCACCAACCTATTCGATACTCGCTATATTTCGACGATCGGATCGAACGGCTATGGCTTTGCCGGCGACAACCAGACGCTGCTCGCCGGCGCGCCGCAACAATGGTTCGTGACGTTGCGCAAGGATTTCTGATCTCTCGTCATCTGCCTATTTCCGCTGTCCGGCCTGTCTGGTAAGAGCAGGCGGGGCAGCGGGGGAGCTACTGGTGACAATCGAAATCGGGATTTTTGCCTCGGTAATCATGGGGGTGCTCGGCGGCTTGCTGCTCGAACGCTTCCGTCAGCATTTTGAAGCCGTTGAGGCACAGAAACATCTTGCCAGCGCGGATTCCCGGGCACTGGCGATGCCGCGGACCGATCGCCAGCAGGCAACACTGTCCCGGTCGCCGACGGCACAGTTGCAGCAGGTTACAGACGCACGATTTTCGCAGCGCCGCCTGATCACCGACAACGAGGAACAGATCCTGCAGGCGCTCGAGGTCATCATCCACGATCTCGATCTCGACTGGCGGGTAATGGCGCAGGTCAACCTCGCCGAAGTCGTCGATTCGACCGATCCGGCGGCACTGGCGGCAATCGATGACCAGCGCGTTGCGCTACTTGTCGTGTCGGCAGCGCAAATGCCGCTGGCGGCAGTCGAATATCAGCCGCTGGGCCAGATCCGCGACGACGGCACGCTGCGTGCCGCCATCAAGCGCGAGGCGCTGCGCCGCGCCGATATCGAATACATCGAGATCCGGTCCAACGACACGCCGGAAATGCTGCGTGACCAGGTCCGGCGACTGGCGGCGCGACTGACCGCCGCCGGCAACATGCAGCCGATCATCACGCCGATGCCTGTCGTGTCGATGCCCGCTACTGTAGGCGAGGCACCGGACCAGCCTCAGGCGGCGGTGCGAAAGCCGAGGGGCAAGCCGGCGTCGGGTGTGAAACCGTAAAGCGGTTCATCCGGCAAGCTGGCGCGCAACAGGTCGCGGACGCTGAGCAGCCGGGCGAGTTCGATCCCGGTACGCAGGCCCATCGCCTCCAGCATGAACACCAGATCTTCGGTAACGATGTTGCCGCTGGCGCCCGGCGCGAACGGGCAGCCGCCAAGGCCACCCAATGACGCGTCGAAGGTGGTGATGCCGACCTCCAGCCCGGCGACGACATTGGCCAGCCCCAGACCGCGGGTGTTGTGAAGGTGGAGGCCGGTCAACCGATCGTCACCGATGGCAGCGCGCACCGCCCGGACCAGCGATCGCACCTGCACCGGATTGGCATAGCCGGTTGTATCCGACAGCCCGACCTCGTCGACACCGGCGGTCATAAGCGCCTCGGCAAGTGCGACGACTTTTGCCTCGGGCACAGTGCCTTCGATGGTGCAACCGAACGCCGTCGAGACGCTGCCTTCGAAATGCGGTCGCGCTGCCGG
>JANOCM010000582.1:0-2287 GCA_031412175.1 Alphaproteobacteria bacterium | reverse complement strand
GGCAAATCACCGATGCCGTCGCCGTTGCTGTCGGCAAAGCTGCGCGGATAGATCTGGTAGATGGCGGCGCCGCGCCACCATTGCCGCGCGTCGGCGCTGGGGACGGGGCGGGTTTCAACACTCAGGGTCATCGGGGTCCTGCGGAGCAAAAGGCATAGCCGAGCGGCGGCAGCGTGATGGCGATGCTGCCGGTGGTGCGGACGCGGGAAGAGCAGGCGCCCGCCAGCGCGGTGAAGGCTGTCGATCCGGGCGCGACGGCGATGTTGGCGGTGATCGGCATGGTCGATGTGTTGAACGCCAGCAATGTTTCGGCGCCGGTGGCGGGGTCGAAGCGCGACACCGCGAACAGCCCGGGCTTGTCGCCGCTGGCGCGCGTCACCTGGCGGCCGCGGCGCAGCGCCGGGCTGGCGGCGCGGATCGCGGCGAGGGTCGCGATCTGGCGGTACAGGGGATGCGCCGTGTCGAAGCGCGGGGTGGCTGTCGTGGCAGTGGTGCCGAGCAGGCGGTTGTCGTTGTAGCTGGCGACGCGCGAGCCGAACTGGTCCTCGCGGGCATCCTGGTCGCCGCCGTCGCCGGTAAAGCCCTGTTCGTCGCCGGCATAGACGACGGGAACGCCGCGCAAGCCGAACAGCATGGCGTTGGCGAGCATCGCGCGCTGCAGGATTTCGGCATCATCGGCCTTCGGCAACGCCTTTCGCGTGAAATACGCGAAGCGCCCGGCATCGTGGTTGCCGAGAAAGGTCGGCAGGCGCAGCGCTGCCATCTCGCCGCCTTCGTAAAGCGCGTCGCCGGCGAACAGCGCTGCCAGTACATCGGTGCCGGCGCTGCCGCCGGCGGTGTCGATCACCGCGCGGCGGAAGGCGAAATCGAGCACCGACGGCAATTTGTCGACGCGGGTGTGAACCGCGAGCGCGCCGGGATCGACGCTGTCGCTGTAGACTTCGCCGAAGATGTGGAAATTGGGGATGCGCTTCGCCGCGGCGCGCGCCAGCATGGCGGGGACGAACTGCTGCCAGAACGCCGGATCGACGTGGCGGGCCGTGTCGATGCGATAGCCGTCGATGCCGAAGCGATCGATCCAGTCGCCGTAGATTTCGATGAACCCGGCCACGACCGCCGGGCTTTCAGTCATCAGATCGTCGAGGCCGGCGAAATCGCCAAGCGTCGAACTTTCGCCGGCAAAGGTCGAATTGCCGCGATTGTGATAATGGGTGGGGTTGTTGAGCCATTCGGGCTTTTTGACCTGCGCCTCGACGGCGGGGACGAACGGCGAATAGGCATGGCCGCTGTCGGCGAACTTGGCGAAATTGGCGGTGCTGCCGTCGTCGAGGCCGGAGAAGCCCCTGTTGATGGCGGCGCCGTCGGCGGCACGCCGCCACCACGGATAATCGGCGACGCTGCGGTAGGCACAGCCATCGGTGCATTCGCGATACTGGATCACGTCCGCCGTGTGGTTGGCGATGATGTCCATATAGACCTTCAGCCCGCGTGCGTGCGCCGCGGTGACGAGCGCGGCAAAGTCGGCGTCGCTGCCGAAATGCGCGTCGACACGGGTGAAATCGGTGACCCAATAGCCGTGATAGCCGGCACTTTCCTGGCCCTTGGCGCCCTGCACCGCCTTGTTGGCAAAGATCGGCGCCACCCAGACGGCGGTGGCGCCGAGCCCCTTGATGTAATCGAGGCGGCGGATCAGACCAGCCAGGTCGCCGCCGTGGTAAAAGCCCTTGTGCGCCGGATCGAAGCCGGTCTGCAGCGGGCCGCCCTGCAGCCCGCCGCGGTCGTTGGCCGGCACCGCATTGTCGAAGCGGTCGGGCAGCAGGAAATAGACGGTCTCGTCCTCGGGCAGCCGGTCGCGGAACGACGCGGCGGCAACGGGGGCCGCGCACAGCAAGAGCGCCAGAACCAAAGCCCTCATGCCGCCACCGCCGCGGCGCAGGTGCGCGCGATATGATCGGCGTGCGGCTCCATCCGCGCTGCCTCGCGGGTGTAAAGCGCCGAGATGGTTTCGAGATAGTCCTTGAGGTCGCCCGCCTCGACCTGCGATGCGATCGGGTGCCAACCGTGTGCCGCCACGCCCTGGCCGATCAGCACCTGCGCCCAGGCGACTTCGGTGAACAGCTCCTCATGCTCGCGGAAGATGCGGCCATTGGCCTTGAACAGGTCGATCTTGGCCGCCAGCGTGTCGGGCAGGGTCATCGCGCGGCACGCCTGCCAGAAGGGTTCGTCGCGGCCATTGGCCCAGTAATGCAGGATCAGGAAGTCGCGGATGCGCTCGAACTCGAAATCG
>JANOCM010000581.1:0-14761 GCA_031412175.1 Alphaproteobacteria bacterium | reverse complement strand
TCGTTGGTCAGCATCGACGTCGGCGCCGAGGCCGAGGGCGCCGAGTTGCATATTGCCTATCCGCGGGAGCGAAGCGCCTCGGCAAAGGTTGCGGCGTTGACCGACAGTTTGCGCCGCAGCTTTGGCGAACCACCCTATTGGGACCGCTAGGCGCTTTGTTGCGCGGCTATCGATCCAACCCAGCCACGGCAACCGCGACGGTGCGATCGCCGCGCCCCAGCGCCGCCGCCTCGAAGAGGTCATGATCGATATGGCGGGGCGGCGAGCGCGCCCCGCCAAGACTGCCGCCCGCCGTCGCCGGGATCAGCCAGAGCGCCAGGCTGATCCCGAAAGCTGCCAAGCCGCGACCGAAGTGGGAGCGGGCCATGCCTAGATCCCGAAGATCAGGCTCAGCCGGCCGGCGACTGCGGCGCGGCCTTGCTGTTCCTCAGCGCTGAACTCGCCGGCGACCCGGAACATCGCGTTGCCGCCGATGGCGCGGATCTTGCCGACCCAGCCATTGGTGCGGTCTTCGGGCGCCAGCGTGAAATCCTTGCCGCCGGCAAAGTGCGCGGTGGTGGAACCGAGCGAGCCGCCAATCAACTGGCGACGGCCGCCTTCGACTTCGGCACGGAACCAGCTATCGTCCGTCGCCTTGCCGCCGAAGTCGAGCCCGGCGGCGAGCGTTGCCGACGCCGCCAGTTCGTCGCTGGTGCGGGCATTTACGGTCAGGTCGAACGCCTTGCCGCCGCCGCTTTCGGTATAGGCGCCCTCGCTGAGCCGGTAATAGTCGATTGCGGCGATGGGGCGGATCGAGACTCGACCGAAGCGTGCCTCATAGGCCAGCCCGGCCGAGGCCGACCAGAGTTTGCCGGTCCAGTCTGCGGTGGATTTGCGCTGCACGGCTTCGCGCCCGATGGTGCCATCGAACTGTCGCTTGCCATCGAACGCGATGTGCGCCCCGGAAACGCGGGCGTTGGCCTGCAGGCCCTGCCAGTCGCCGCGCCAATAGGCGGCGAGTTCATACTGGTTGCTGTGCACGGCGTTGTCGGTGCCGCTGTCGGCATCCGATCCGAACAGCAAGCCCGTCGACACGCCGAAATTGCCCGCATCAGTCACGGCTTCCACGCCACCGGCGAGGCCCCAGCCGCCGATGTCATAGCCTGAGGTGGCTGCCAGATCGTTCGATGTGCCCCAGGCGACTTGCTGGACGAAGACGCGCAACTTGCCATCGCCTGCCGCCAGGATATTGGGGTCGGCGATCATGCGTGCCGTCGCACGGGAAGCCTGGGTCACAGCTTCGAACGTTCCGCCGGCGTGGTCGGGCAGCATCTGGCGCAGGGATGTACCGAAACGGGTCGCATCGGCGATATCGAGGAAGGCGCCAGCGACCTTGGCGTCGCTGTCGAGCGCCTTGACGACGGCTTCATAGGCCGACGCCTGCGAGCGGTTGAGCCCCAGGTCTGTTGCCGATTTGCGCGACAGGTCGAGCACGACTTCGCCTGGCGAACCCACGGCGATGCTGCTCTTGAACATGAAGGGCAGTAGCGCGGCCGATGCGCCCAGATTCGCCACGCCGCTCAGGCTGCCGGCACGAACGATGACATACTTGCCCTCGGCATTGCTGACGTTGGCGAGGGTGACAGCGACCTGCGCGCCTTTTTCAAACGTCGCGGCACCCGAAACATCAAAACGTGTGTTGGTCTTGCCGGCAGGATCGATATTGACGCCGATGACGCCTTCGCCGCCGACAGCAAGTGAGGCAATCGCGACGCTGGTCTTGCCAGTCAGTGCCAGGCTGCCGCTGGTGACGGCGACGGCGAGGCCTTGGGCGCCGGCCAGAGTGCCGGTGAAGCGGCTGGCGCCAGTGATGGCGAGCTGATCGGCACCGCCGCCGAAATCCGCCGTGCCGGTGAAGCTCGACTTGCCGCCGAGCGCCAGCGTGTCACCGCCGCTGCCGAAAAAGATGTCGCCGGTGATCGATGGCGCGGGCGCTCCGGACGCGGCGGCAAGCTGGCGGACAATGGCGCCGCTGCTGTTGGCACGCAGGTCGATGGCGATATTGCGGCCGGCGCTACCGCTCGCGGTGATGGCGCCGCTGTTTTCAACGAGGCTGAGCTTGCCCGACCGGTCGATAATGGCGGTGGCAGCGCCTTCGGCACCGGTTGCCGTCGCCTTGATCGCGCCGCTGTTGCGGATCGTGGTGGCGGTCGCACCGCTGTCGATGGCGATGCCGGTGGCCGTCGTGCCAGCCTTGCCGCTGCCACTCGCCTCGATCGTGCCGGCGTTGCGAAGTTCCGGCACCGCTGCGCCGCTGCCGATACGGATCGCCGTTGCGTTCGAATCCAGCGAAGTGGCGCGGACATTGCCGTTGACTGCGATGCCGCCGGCGATGGTGACTGCCCCGCCCAGGCCACCGATAGCGATCCCGCGCGCATCGACGCCCTTGTAGACGCCGCTGCCAGCGACGCTGCCATCGATGATCAGGCCAAAGGGCGATGCGGTAACCGGCCCGATGGTGATGGCACGATCAACGGCGCCGATCCGCACGGCAGCGGCCGATCCATAGGACGTTACCGCCGCCGAGCCTTCGCTGGCGTCGGGGATGCCGTCCTTGTCGTCATCGGCTTCCTTTGGATCGAGATCGCGCGGCGGGACGGCGAGGATGATACCACCGGCGACATTGCCGGCGATGCTGAGGGCCGGGCCGCCCTGCAGCAGGTCGTCGCCATCGAGCTTTGTCGTATCGGCAGGCGCGGTGACCGAGCGATAACCGCTGGCGACGATGCCGCCCTGAACGACAAGCGCGCCGCCGATATCGCCATGCAATGCAGCGCCGATGGCATCCTGGCCCTGCGCGGTAATCGAGCCAGCGAGGCGGACGTTGCCGCTGATGTTGCCGGCCTGCACGCCGACCGAGCGGTCACCGGTGACGGTGATGGTGCCACTGCTGTCCAGCGCACCGTTGAGCAGACCGGCGAGCACGATACCACCGGAATCATTGCCTTCGACGGTGATGCTGCCGGTATTGGCAATGCTGCCGGTAAACGCCCCGGCGGTGCGGATGCCGGTACGGCGGGCACCTGTCGCAAAAGCGCCATCTAGGTCGCCGTCCTTGTCGGTATCGGTGGGCGCATAGGTTTCATCGATGGTGATGCTGCCGCTGTTGGTGATGGCGCCGGTGGTGCCGGCAAGCGCGAGAATGCCCGTGGCATCATTGGCGCCGGTGATCTGGATGCTGCCCTGGTTGCTGACCTTGTTGGTGCTGTTGAGCGTGACCGCTGTGCCCGCTGTCGGGGCGACCGCGCCACCGGCGGCGATGCGGATGTCATCGGGCGCACCGCCCTTGATCGTTGCGGTGCTGATGACATCGGTCCGTTTGGTATCGACAACGGTTTCGGCGGCAGCAGGAGCGGCGAGCGCGAACAGGGCAAAGGGGGTAAGGCAGGTGGACGCGAACAGGATACGCAAGACAAAGACTCCGGTGCCGGCCTGGCAAGCGGTGCGAAAAGCAACCGTTTGCGGCGACAGGAGTGAAGACGGTGCCGTCGAGCGCCCACCTTGGCGGCAGACGGGATTATTCTAGAACCGCGCGTCCAAGCCCAATCGGAAAGTGCGGGGACGCAGCGGGGTGATCTGGCCGTCGCCGGTATCGACGAACGGCGTGCCGAGCGCAAAGCGGTTGCCCACCGTGTCGGTCAGGTTGGTGATCCCCAGCGTCAGGCCAAGGCCCTGCCAGCCCAGCCGCGCCGTCAGCGAACTGTCGAAATAATCGCCCTGCGCAGCGCCGAGCACCGGACCGATGCCGAGCCGCGAACTGCCGATATACTGGCCATTGGCGCCAAGATGCAGATCGACGACATCCGAAAGGTCGGCGCGATAATCGATCCCGGCGCGCGCCGCCCAGCGTGCCACATTGGGAATTTGCGACATTCGGCCGGAAGTGAGCGAAGCGATCAGCTGCGGGGCCGGATCGGTGACCCGGCTGTCGTTATAGGTCAGGCCAAAATCGAGCCGAAGGCCCGCCGCTGGTTGCCAGCCGCCATTGACGGCGATGGAATAGATGCGCCCGTCGCCGATATTGTCGGTCGTCGGCAATCCGCCGGCATCGACATAATCGGCCTGGATGTCGTTCCAACGAGTCGCCGACAGGCTGATGGCGATATCGAACGGGTCGCGTCCGGCGGCACCATGGCGGGCGCCGATTTCCATCGTGCGGACCCGATCGTTGCGAAAGCGGCGGACGAAATCGCCAGCGATGGCGAGGCCGCCGGGGCGAAATCCCTGTTGCAGCCGCGCGAACAGGATCACACCGGGCAGCGCCGTCGACGAAATGGCAAAGGACGGCAGCAACCGGGTTTCGGTGCGATCGGCGGTGACGGCGGCGCGCTGCGCGGCGATGGCGGCAAGCACCGCCGGTGTGATGTCCTCGGCAGCGCCCGACAGTCGCGCATGGGTGATCCGACCGCCGCCGGTCATCGTCAGCCCGTCCATCACCTCAAAGCTTGCTTCACCGAACAGCGTCGCTTCGCCGATCGTGTTGGTCACGCCGGTGACCGGCAGCGGCGCGCCGAGCGGCCCGAGCGCGCGGTTGAGGCGTGTCCGGTTGTAAAGCAGGCTGCCCCCGGCCACCCAGCCAAAGCCGTCCGCCAGCGGCCGCCACAGCCGGGTTTCATGGGCGATCAGCAGCGTGTGGTTGGCCTGGATGAAAACGCGGTCGGGGCCGCCGGCAAGGCTGGCATCAAAAGCCTCGGTTAGTCGCTGGCTGGCGACGCCCGTCGACGACAGCAGCCGCAGATCATCCCAGCGCTTGCCGATCACCAGGTCGGCGAGGCCATAGCGCGCATTGAATCCCTGTGCGAAACGGCTTTCGTGGCTCAATGGCGGGTCGCCGCGATCGGCGTACTGGCTATCGGCGCCGTCGATCGATTGCACCGTGGCGCCCAGATCGATCGTCCAGTCTTCACCGGCATTGACCCGCAATGTCGCGCGGCCGCCATAGATCCGGGTCCGGTTGATGTCATCGATGCCGCGGCGTGGATCATCGATATAGCCGCCATCGCTGACCGCATAGCCGACGACCCGCAACGCGGCATTCTCGCCAATCGGCAGGTTGGCCATGCCGCCGATATCGGTGCCTGGGTCGCCGTGCATGGTTGCCGAAACGCCGGCAGAAATTCTCGCCTCGGCGACGCCCGGCCGCGCCGGATTGCGCACGATGCGGATGATGCCACCCAGTGAGCCAGCACCATAGAGCGTCCCCTGCGGTCCTTCGAGCACCTCCACCGATGCAATGTCGTAAAGCCGGAGATCGGGGTCGGGGGCATTGTAGGTCAGCCGGATATCGCCGAAATATTGCCCGACGGTCGCCTGGGTGGGGCCGGTAAAGCTTGAATCGGCGATGCCGCGAATGAACAGCTTGTTGCGGCCGGCGCCGAGATGGGTCGAAGCGACGCTGGCCAGCCGGGACAGTATAGCATCGGTGCCGCGCTCGCCGCCAAAAGCAATATCGGCGCCGGACAGGATGGTCGCCGCGCCCTGGAACGCGCCCAGCGGCACGTCGCGCTTGCTCGCCGTGACGACGATCGGCGCGTCCTCGACGGGGGTGGCGGCCACCGCTTCGGCCCGGGGTTGCCGCGACAGGCGAGGCGGCGGCGCCGATCGGACCCGCCACGACCGGGCATCGACGGCGGCGACCTGCACACCGGGGCCGAGCATGCGCCGCAAGGCGCTTTCGACCGACATCCGGCCTTTGACTGCGGGGACCTGGCGTTGCCAAAGCGCGGCGTCGACGACACTGATGCTGACGTTTGCTTGCGCGCCGAGCACGGCGACCGCCTGCGCGAGCGAACCCTGCGGCACGTCGAGCCGTGCGGCAGCGGCAGGGCCAGCGAGAAGCGCGGCAATCGCAGCGACAAGCGGCCTCACGGCGACTCCGCCATCAGCCGCCAGTCCTTGCCGTCGCGCACGAGACGCACGCCGAGCAGCGGCCCCAATGTCGTCGGCGGCGCCCTGCGACCGTGACCGAGGGTGATGACCCCGCGGAAGCGGCGGCCGGCAACCGCCGGATCGGCAACGATGGTGAGGCCCAGGCTGCGCGACAAATCGGCCGCCACATCCGAAAGCGGCGCGCCATTGTAAAAGAGGCGCCCAGTACGCCAGCCGCCAATCGTTTCAGGCGGGGTATCGGCAACGACCAACGTGCCGTCGCCATCGACGGCGCGGAGCGAGCGTCCGGCCGGCAGCCGGACCGCTTCGCCATCAGGGTTGAACACGATGGCGCCTTCCGACACGGCAACCGTGGTGAGCGGCCCCGAACGCGCGACGTTGAAGATCGTGCCGACATCGACGAGCGAGGCCATGCCGACTTTGACGCGGAATGGCTGGCGATCGTCGTGGACGACGGTGAACACCACTTCGCCCTGCGTCAGCACGGCCTGGCGGGGCTCACGGCGATCGAGCAGCAGCCTGGTGCCGCCGTTCAGATCGAGCCGCGTACCATCGGCGAGGGTGACGCTGCGCGGCACGCCGGCCGGCGTTTCGATGACATAGGGATCGGACCGGGACTGGAGCGCCGCAAAGCCCGCGATCGCCGCGAGCGACGCCGCAATCGCGCCGCCGAACCACGGCCGCAGCGCCCGGCGGCGCGAATGCGGCAGCTGTGTCGGCGCAACCGGCACCGGGCGCGGCACGCTGGCAACCAGCGCAGCCATATCGGCATCCGCAGCCGCCATCACCTGATACGCGTCGGCATGGGCGGCATCCGCTGCCAGCCACGTCTCGAACGCCTCCCAGCCGTCAAAAGCCGGATCGCGCAGGCGGATCACCCAATCGAGCGCCGCGTCGTTGATCATCTCTGGTGTCATGGTACCCTCGACATCAAGACGGAGACGATGGCTTCAAACCTCATCGAAGCGCCTTTGCAGGTCGATCATGGCGCGATAGGCACGGCGCAGGTCGCTTTCGACGGTGCTGAGACTGATGCCCAGCTCGGCCGCGATGTCCCGCTGGCTTATCCCATCCAGCCGGTGCCGCCGGAAGATCGTCGCAGCGCGCGCGCCCAGTGCGGCGAGTTCGTCCTGCACCGCAACCAGCTGTTCCCGGGCGATCAGCCCGCTCTCGCCCGGCGGCGCCTGCGCCAGCCCCGACGCTGGCGCTTCGCTAGCGGCCACCCAATCCTGTTCACGCTGTTCGGCCTGACGTTGGCTGCGATGCCGATCGATCATCAGGTTGTTGGCGGCGCGATAAAGGTAGGATAGCGGCTGCGCGATCGGGCCGGTGTTGGCGCGCGACAGCTTCAGCCAAAGCTCCTGGAACAAGTCCTCGGCGGCATCCCCGGCGCCATGGGCCCGCAGGAAGCGAATCAGACTCGGGCGATTAGCGAGCAGTATCGCTTCGAGACCATCGACGTCCAAACCACGCTACTCCGGCCAGCAAGGACGCAACAACACCGCTGGCCGGCGCACCTAGGCGCTGAACAGGGTGCTGTGCAACCTTCCACCAATGTCGTTTGGTGCCGAAGCGCGGAAACGCACTGCCGGATTCGCCGTGCCCGGCGATTCTATCCAGCCGTCATGACGCTGCGGCCATCGCGTCCTGCATCGCCTCGCGGATGCAGCGGGCCTCGGCGGCCTTCGCGCTGTGGTGGGACGAAGCCTCGCCGCACACCGATCGCGCGGCGGTCAGCAGGCGCCTGTGCAGCGCGCGGCGCCCAGCCTCGTGCGAAAGGTCGAGGTCGGCGCTGTGGACGAGCGTGCGCCGCCCAGCGCCTTCACGGCCTTCAGCATAAGCCGCCGCCGTTGCACCAAGCAGGCAGATGGAGGCAAAAACCATGGTGCCGAGCAGCCCGGCAAGGGTGCGGGCAAGATTTTCAAGGCGTGGCCTGCGATGTGCACGGTCCTGCAGGTCGTGCTGCAGCGCATTGCCCGGAAGGGCGTATCGATAATCAAACATGAGAATTCCATAGTTTGTTGCATGTGCGCAGCCACACAGCAGCGCCAGAATTTGCGCCACCACGTGCTGGCTTCGCTTGTGCCAGCCACCTCGCTGGCTTGATTGCAGGTTTCCGGCGCGCGTGGATCGATCCGAGCCCTGCCGCCCTGGGTGCCCTGCCGGCGTCAGCGCCGGCGTTGCCACGCACCTGGCGTGACGCCTGTCAACCGCGCAAACACCCGTGTGAAGTGGCTCTGGTCGGCAAATCCGCACGCCAGCGCAACTGCAGCAAGCGAAGCGGACGGGTCGGCGAGCAGTCGCCGCGCGGTTTCGATGCGCCGTGCCTGCAGCCACATATGCGGCGTCGTGCCCAGCGAGCGCTTGAACGCGCGTGAAAAATACGGCAGCGATAGCCCGCATTCGTGCGCGATCGCCTGTAACGACAGCTGCTTGGCAAGATTGGCGGCAAGCAACTCCAGCGCGCGCCTTTCCTGCCAGGGTGCCAGCCCGCCGACATGCACCATAATCGGGAGCATGCCACCATAAGTGGCAGCGAAATGGGCCCCAATGCCCAACAGCAAATGATCGTGAAACAGGCGGTTGGCAGGCGCAGCGGCTTCGAGCGCGTTGACGACCAGCCATTTCACGCTCGACACGACGGTATCCTGCGTATGCCAAGGGTCCGGCGCGACCAGCGCCGAGACCCGCGCCGCACCGGCATCCTCGGCAAGCTCGTCGAGTGCAGCGCGCGGCAGATGGAACATCAGCGTGTCGACGGGCTGTCGAAAGATCGCCTCGGGTTGGCCCTTCACGTCGACGATGTTGAGCGTGTCACGGGCGATCGGGCCAACGCATTCGGCGTTTCCGTCCGACCGAAACTCATGCGGCGCATGATCGGTCAGCTGGAACAGCACGACAAAGGCATCTTCGGCGGGCATGGTGATCCGGGCAATGTCGCCAGCCGGATCGGCGATCGTCATCCGCGTTACCGACAGCGCCGCACCGCGCGTGCGCGCGGCCAGGATCGGGCCGGCGCCGGGAAACGGCACGGCCGGTCGATTGTCGTGCCGGCGATTCATTGGCGGTCCAAACTGTGCCGATTCATACGCCCTATCGGGCCACGAAGCGACAAGGTCGCTGCATCAGCTGGTTTCCGGCGCCGCCATGCTGGCGACCATGACAGTGTCGTGGCGCTCGACAAGTGCGGCCCGGCCAGCGTCGGGCGTGTCGGCAAAGGCGGTCAGCATGGTTTCCATGCCTCCCGGCGTGAAGATCGCCACCATGCGCGCGTCGGTAGCGGCGCGATTGATGAAGCTGTGGGCCGTGCCGCGCGGCAGGACGATGATGGTGCCGGCCGGGGCTTCGACAACGTCGTCAGCGACGGTGAAATGCACGGTACCGGCGGTTACCATGAAAATTTCGTCGGCGCTGCGGTGCAGGTGCAGGGGTGCGGAACCGCCCGGCGCAACAATCGATTCGGTGATTGTAAAGCGCCCGCCGGTGTCGGTGGCACCGAGCCTGATCCGCATACGTTCCCCCGGAACCAGGTCGAACCACTCAGATGTGCCACCAGGCAGGCTGACGATGCCGCGGCCGCCCGAGGATTGTGTGTCGATGGACATGATGGGATCCTGGCGATGCGGCGCCGAAAGTGGCGCCTTCAGCGGATCAGTTAGATCAGCATGACGGCGCCATATTGGAGTTTAGCAGCGTCGCTAGTCCAAAGCGGTAGAGTTCGAAGCTTCACGGATCGATTGTCGTCACCGACGGCAATGTCACGCCGCCTGCGCCGGCGCTGATTGCGACACTGCCGCGCCAGGCTTTGCGGCGACACGGCAGCTCGGGACGGAAACGATCTCGGCTGATATTCAGGCAGCGTCACGGCTGCACACCGATTTGTCGACGCGCCTCGTGCGACTAACTGCGGTTGAACCAAGCAGATGGGCGACAAAACGTCCGAACTCTTCGGCGCGTCCCCGAAATTGCCGGCAATTCCGCGAAGCGGACGGTGCTGCCGGGAACGGCGGACCGAGTTCCGTCGTTATCGGGGCACCAATTCGAAAGGGCACCCGTGGGACCTGAGCATAACGAGACCGCATCGTCCGGCAGCGGCAGTTCGGCACCGGTGCAGATTGCCAGCGCCACGCCAGCGCCAACGGCCAGGGTTTTGTCGATGACGCGGCGGGAAGCGATCGCCGTCGGCGGTGCCGCGGTGGCAACGGCGACGACGGCCCAGGCGGCCGGTGGCGCTCCCGAGGCACCGGCGCCAGCCTTGGTCGAGGTCACTTTGCGGGTCAACGGCCGCGCCCAACCGCTGCGCATCGATCCGCGCGTCACCCTGCTCGATGCGCTGCGCGAACATCTGCATCTGACCGGCACCAAGAAGGGCTGCGATCACGGCCAGTGCGGCGCCTGCACGGTGACGGTCGAAGGGCGGCGCATCAATTCGTGCCTGAGCCTTGCGGTGATGCACGACGGCGATTCGATTGGCACCATCGAGGGGCTGGGGCGCCCCGGCAAACTGCATCCGATGCAGGCGGCGTTCGTCGCGCATGATGGATTCCAGTGCGGATACTGCACGCCGGGGCAGATTTGCTCCGCCGTGGCAATGCTCGACGAGATCAAGGCGGGTATCCCCAGCCATGTCACCGCCGATCTGATGCAGGTCAGCTTCTCCGACGACGAAGTGCGCGAGCGGATGAGCGGCAATATCTGCCGCTGCGCCGCCTATCCCAACATCGTCGCGGCCATCCGCGATGTGCAGAGCGCCAAGTCGTGAAGGCGTTTACCTATGAGCGCGCCACGTCGCCGGCCGACGCCGCCGCTGCCGTTGCCGCAACGCCGGGGGCGCGTTTCATCGCTGGCGGCACCAATCTGCTCGATCTGATGAAGCTACGGATCGAAACCCCGGGGCATCTTGTCGACATCAACCACATCGGGCTCGACCGGATCGAGGTCATGGCTGACGGCCGGCTGCGCATCGGTGCGCTGGTGCGCAACACCGACCTCGCCGCCGACAAGCGCGTCCGCCGCGATTATGCAGTGCTCAGCCGCGCCTTGCTCGCCGGCGCATCGGCGCAATTGCGCAACAAGGCGACGACGGCGGGCAATCTGCTGCAACGGACGCGGTGCCATTACTTCTACGACGCGACCAAACCGTGCAACAAGCGAGTTCCCGGCAGCGGCTGCGCGGCGCTCGGCGGCATCAATCGCAACTTGGGCGTGCTCGGCACCAGCGACCAGTGCATCGCGACGCACCCGTCCGACATGGCGGTGGCGATGCGCGCGCTCGACGCGAGCGTCGAAACCGTGGCGCCCGATGGCACGACACGCGCCATTCCGATCGCCGATTTTCACCTTTTGCCGGGCACGACACCCCATATCGAGACAGCTTTGCAGCCGGGTGAGTTGATCACCGGCGTCGTGCTGCCGGCGCCGCTGGGTGGTCGTCATGTCTATCGCAAGGTTCGTGACCGCGCCTCCTATGCCTTTGCCGTGGTTTCGGTGGCGGCGGTGGTGGCACCCGGCGGTACGCGGCTGGCGTTCGGCGGCCTTGCGCCGCGGCCGTGGCGGGTCGAAGCGGCCGAAACACAGGCCGAACGCGGTGGCGAGGCGGTCGCCGAGGTCGTCCTGGCTGGCGCCAAGCCGACAGAGCAGAACCGCTTCAAGCTGCCGCTGGTGACGCGGTTGCTGACATCCGTGCTCGCTGACAGCTGAAACCCCGAAGAAAGATGCGGCCATGAAATTCGAAACCCCCGCCGGGCGCAACCCGATCGACCAGGGTCGCGTCGTCGGCCAGCGCCATTCGCGCATCGATGGCTCGCTGAAAGTGTCGGGCCTTGCCCCCTATGCGCACGAATATCATGCCGAAGTGCCGGGCGTTGCCTATGGCGTCATGGTCGGCGCCGGAATCGGCAAGGGCAAGATCACCGCGATCGACACCACAAGAGCCGAGGCCGCGCCCGGTGTCTTGCTGGTGATGACGTATAAAAACGCGCCAAAGCAATATGGGATCGGCCACGCGCCGCCGGGATCGCCGCCGCCGGCAAAGGGTGAAAAGCCCGGTCAGTTCAATGCGCCACAGTTGCAGGGGCCCGAAATCCGGCATTACGATCAGTCGGTGGCCTTTGTCGTCGCCGAAAGTTTCGAGCAGGCGCGCGACGCGGCGCAATTGGTCCGCATCAGCTATGCTGCAACGGCGGGAAAATTCGACCTCGCCGCTGAAAAACAGCGCGGAACGGTGCCGGAGGACGCGCCCGACAGCGATATCGGCGACTTCGACAAGGCCTTTGCCGCGGCGCCGGCGAAGGTCGATGTCACCTATACGACGCCTGATCAGGCGCATTCGATGATGGAACCCCAGGCGAGCATCGCCCGCTGGGATGGCGACGAACTGACCTTGTGGACGTCGCACCAGATCATTCACTGGGCTGTACAAGGGGTTGCGGGCACCCTGGGCATTCCGGCCGACAAGGTACGCGTGGTTTCGGCCTACATCGGCGGCGGCTTCGGATCGAAGCTGATGATCTATGGCGACCCGATCCTGGCGGCTTTGGCAGCAAAAAAACTTGATCGCCCGATCAAGGTGGCACTGACCCGGCCGCAGATCTACAACCACACCAGCCACCGCCCGGCGACGATCCAGCGGCTGCGGCTGGCGGCCGACAAGCGTGGAAAGTTGCTCGCCATCGGCCACGACGTCTGGTGCGGCAACCAAAAGGGCGGCGAGCCGGAAAAGGCCGCCGACCAGACGAAGCTGCTCTATGCCGGCGCCAACCGGCTGCTGCGCACCCGCCAGGCGCTGCTCGACCTGCCGCTCGGCGCCTCGATGCGCGCGCCGGGCGAGGCGGTCGGCCTGCTGGCGCTCGAATGCGCGATGGACGAGCTGGCCGAAACACTGGGGCTCGATCCGATCGATTTCCGCATTCTTAATGACACCCAGTTCGATCCCGAAAAAGGCCCCGAGCGGCCGTTTTCGAGCCGGCATCTGGTGGAGTGCCTGCGCACCGGTGCCGAGAAGTTCGGCTGGTCTAAACGCAATGCCAAGCCCGGCATGGTCCGCGACGGCCGCTGGCTCGTTGGCATCGGGGTCGCCTCGGCGATCCGCAACAACCTGACGATGGCGTCGGGCGCACGTGTGCATCTGGCCGGTGACGGCGTGCTGACCATCCAGACCCAGATGACCGACATCGGCACCGGCAGCTACACCATCCTCGCCCAGATCGGTGCCGAGATGCTGGGCCTGCCGATGGACAAGGTGCGGGTTGAACTCGGCGACAGCCGCTTTCCGCAAAGCGCCGGCTCGGGTGGATCGTGGGGTGCCAACAGCGCCAGCGCCGGGCTATTCTATGCCTGCGAAAACCTGCGCGCGGCGATCGCGGCCCGCGCCGGCTACAACAGCAGCGACACCAGCTTTGCCGATGGTAGGATCAGCGCCAATGGCAACAGCCGCAGGATCGCCGATATTGCCGGCAAGGACGGCATCAGCGCCGAAGGCAAGGTCGAATTCGGCGACCTGACCGAACGCTATGCCCAGGCGGCGTTCGGTGCACATTTCGCCGAAGTCGCCGTCGACAGCGTCACCGCCGAGGTGCGCGTGCGGCGGATGCTCAGCGTCTGCTCGGCGGGGCGCATCATCAACCCGCAGACGGCGCGCAGCCAGTGCCTCGGCGGCATGACGATGGGCATCGGCGCGGCGTTGATGGAGGAACAGCAAGTCGACACGCGTTTCGGCTATTTCGTCAACCACGACCTCGCCGAATATCAGGTGCCGGTCCACGCCGACATCCCCGACATGGATGTCATCTTCCTCGACAAGGTCGACGACAAATCGTCACCGATCAAGGCGATGGGCGTCGGCGAACTCGGTATCTGCGGCGTCGGCGCAGCGGTAGCCAATGCGGTCTATAATGCGACCGGCGCGCGGGTGCGCGATTATCCGCTGACGCTCGACAAGATCATGGTGAAGATGGCGGTTTGACTCCCTCCCCCTTGAGGGGAGGGCGACTCGGCGCCAGCCGAGCGGGGTGGGGGTTCCCAGGCTTCGACGCGAGCAACCCCCACCCCGCTCGCTTCGCGAGTCGCCCTCCCCGCAGCCGTCAGGCGACGCGAAGCGTCTACGGGGAGGGAGTCAGCCCGGCAGCTTCGCCGCTTTCACCTTCGGCCGCGCCTTCGCCATCGCCAGCACCGGCCCCGGATCGGCGGCGCTGAAGCCATTGCCGGCGCTTGCTTCGGCAAGCTGGTCCCAGGTCAGCGGCACCGCCACGCCGGCGCCATCGCGGGCGCGCACCGACCACGGCATGACCGCGGTGGCACCGCGCTGGTTGCGCAGCCAGTCGATGAAGATGCGGCCCTTGCGCTTGGCCTTGCTCATCGTCGCGGTGAAATCATCGGGCGCGTCGGCGGCCAGCGCCTCGGCAAAGGCGCGCGCCCAGGCCTTTACCGCCGGCCATTCGGCATCGGGCACCAGCGGTGCGACGACATGGACGCCCTTGCCGCCGGTGACCATCGGCAGCGACGCGAGCCCTGCCTTTTTCAGCCGGTCGCGCACCAGCAGCGCCGCCGCCTTGACAGCGTCGAAACCCAGTCCCTCATCGGGATCGAGGTCGAAGACCAGCCGGTCGGGGCGTTCGAGATCGGCGATCCGCGACCCCCAGCCGTGGAATTCGATCGTGCCCATCTGGACGCAGGCGACGATCCCGGCGGCATCCTCGACATAAAGATAATCCTCCTGCTTGCCGTCGGTTTCGGCGATCGGCAGGTGGCGGACGCTGTCGGGAAACATGCCGCTGTCGTGTTTCTGGAAAAAGCACGCCTTGCCGCGCCCCTGCGGACAGCGGACGAGGCTGAT
>JANOCM010000580.1:0-2266 GCA_031412175.1 Alphaproteobacteria bacterium | reverse complement strand
GCCGAACAGAACGGCCGCCGGCTGGTGATGGTTGTTGCCGGGCTGTCGTCGTTCAACGAACGCATCGCGGCTTCGGTCGATTTCATGAACTGGGGCTTTGCCGCCTGGCAGTCGGTGCCGCTGATGAAGGCCGGACAGGTCGTGCAGAAGGTGGCGATTGCCGGTGGTGCCGAGCGCGAGGTCGATGCCGTGGCACCGCGCGACCTGTTCGTGACGATGCCGCGCGGTTTCGGTTCCGATCGCAAACAGCGCGTGGTGCCGGTCGCCAACATCACGGCGCCGATCGCCAAGGGCCAGAAAATCGCCGACCTGATCGTGTCGGTGAAAGGCCTGCCCGATACGCGGCTGCCGCTGGTTGCCGCTCAGCCGGTTGAAGAGGCCGGCATCTTCCGCCAGTTCTGGAACTGGCTGATGTCGTTCTTCGGCTGAGCGTGAGCGGCCGCTTCATCACCTTCGAAGGCGGCGAAGGCAGCGGCAAGTCGACCCAGGCGCGGCTGCTGGCCGATGCGTTGCGCGCCCGCGGCTGCACAGTCGTGCTGACCCGCGAGCCGGGCGGCACGCCGGGGGCGGAAGCCATAAGGTCGCTGCTTGTCACCGGCGATCCCGACCGCTGGACGGCGTGGAGCGAAGCCTGCCTCGTCAACGCCGCGCGTGCCGATCATGTCGCGCGCGTGATCCGGCCGGCGCTGGCGCGTGGCGACTGGGTGGTCTGCGACCGCTTCGTCGATTCGACGCGAGCGTACCAAGGGGCGGGCAAGGGGATCGCAGATACCGATCTGTGTGCGCTGCACCGGATGGCGACCGGCGACCTGTGGCCCGATCTGACGCTGGTGCTCCAAGTGGCGCCTGGGCAAGGGCTGGCGCGCGCCGGTGCTCGCGGCGATGCCGAGCGGCGGTTCGAGACGCATGAAGCGGACTTTCACGACCGGGTCGCGGCGTTCTTTGCGGAATTGCCGCGTCTGGAGCCGGATCGCTGCCGTGGCTTCGCCGCCAATCAACCGATCGAAGCCCTCGCTGCCGCGATCGCTGGCCTGGTGCAACCATGATCGGCCATGACGAACAGGTGCTTGCCTTCAAGGCGGCATTCTCCAGCCAGCGGCCCCATCACGCCTGGCTGCTAACCGGGCCGCAGGGGCTGGGCAAGGCGCTGTTCGCCGAGACGGCGGCGATCTGGCTGCTCGCTGGCAAGCCGCTGGGGGAGGAGTTCGATGGCGCCGATGACAGCGAGGCCGCGTCGCTGATCGCTGCCGGCAGTCACCCGGATTTCCGTCGCCTGATCCGCACAGAGGATGACAAGGGCAAGCTGCGGTCGGTGATCCGCATCGACGAAGTGCGGGCCTTGCAGCCGCTGTTCCGTCAGACCCCGTCGATTGCCGACTGGCGCGTGGTCATCGTCGACAGCGCCGACGAGATGAACACCCAGTCGGCCAACGCCTTGCTGAAGAATCTTGAGGAACCACCGCAGCAGACCTTGTTCTTCCTGATCAGCCATACCCCCGGCCGCCTGCTGCCGACGATCCGGTCGCGTTGTCGCTCGCTGCGGTTCGGCCGCCTGACCGATGACCAGGTCGACAAGGTGTTAGGCGCAGCGCCCGGGCTCGACGACGATGACCGAGCGACGCTCGTTCGAATCGCCGAAGGTGCCCCCGGCCGAGCGCTGCGTTTTGCCGAATCCGGCATTGCGGCGCTGGAGGAGCAACTCGCCGATCTGGCGGTCACGCCGCCGGCCGCGGCGCCGGGCAAGGCGATGGCGCTAGCGCGCAGCCTTGCCGGCAAGGCCAACACACCGCGTTACGAGGCCTTTCTCGAACTGGCGCCGGCGATGATCGCCCGGGCGGCGCGCGAGCGTCGAGGCGCAGCGCTGGCGCGCGCGCTGGCGGATTGGGAGGCGGCGAGCAAACTTGCCGGCGGTGCGGTTGCGCTGTCGCTCGATCCGCAATCGGTCGCCTTTGATCTGGCGGGCAAGGTCGCAGCGCTCGCCGACGTGCATTGAGTCTGTTGCACTGCACTCCAAAGTCCCGCATTCCGTCGCGCCATGACCAAGCGCTATTACATCACCACTGCCATCGCCTATCCGAATGGCCGGCCGCACATGGGCCATGCCTATGAAGCGATCGCCACCGATGCGATCGCGCGCTTCAAGCGGCATGATGGGTATGACGTCCGCTTTCTGACCGGCACCGACGAACATGGACTGAAGATTGCGCAGGCAGCGCGCGCCGCCGGCATCGAGCCGCGGGACTATGTCAACGGCACCTCGCAGCCG
>JANOCM010000579.1:0-2117 GCA_031412175.1 Alphaproteobacteria bacterium | reverse complement strand
AGTTGCCCTCGACGCTTGTTCTTAAGTCAGCACGCATCGAACGCAAGTGGTCGCCGACACAGGGCCGCTCTGCATACACGCTGATCCTCGACGCGGCACACGATTCGCGTCGCGCGCTGCCTGAACTGCGCGAGACTGCCTGGAGCGGACTTGATCGCATGGGGTCATGGCGCCGACAGCCGCGCCCCGTCCGCCACCGATACCTCGCTGCGCCGGCCTTCCCCCGGTGCCTCCCGACCGGCGGCGCCCGCAACCGCCACCGGCGGCGGTTCCAGCGCCAGCCAGTCGGTCGCTGGCAGCCCGTAGAGCATGTCGAAAAATTCGAGCTGCAGCGATGCGGCCTTCGAATGGTTGCTGTTCCAAAGCATGACGATGCCGCTTTTGGCGGTCGGGTCGAACAGGATCAGCGCGCCATAGCCATCGACCGCGCCGCGATGGCCGACCAGCGTATGGCCGGCGTAATCATAGGTCCGCCAGCCCAGGCCATAGGCGGCGTGCTGCAGCGCGCGGTCCATCGGCCCGCGGCGGCCGTGCGGCGGTGTCGGCACGCGGGCGCGGTGCATGAGATCGAGTTCCACCGGCGACAGCACACGCGGCGCTTCGCCCATCTGCGCCGCCATCCAGCGCACCAGGTCGGTGATCGACGAATTCACTCCGCCGGCGGCGGGCACATGATAATAGGCGTCGTCGACGGTCACCGGTGTCTTCCGGCCGTGGTGCGGGTGCGCCCAGCTGGCGGCGCCCTCCAGCCCCGCACGGCCGATCGAGGCATTGGCCATGCCGAGCGGGCGGAACAGTCGGTCACGCGCCTCGGCCGCATAATCCTGGCGCGTCACGCGCTCGACGATCTCGGTCGCCGTATCATAGGCGATGTTCTGATAGGCATAGCAGGTGCCGGGCGCGCAAAACGGCGCCAGCGTGCCGAGCGATGCCCGCAACACGCGCGGATCCTCGCCGGCCTCGAGCCGGTCGTCCCAGGCGTTACGGACGAGCCCGACGCGGTGCGACAGCAGGTCGGCGACGGTGACGACACGCGTGCCGCCGATGGGGAGGGTCAGCGTGGTGGCGAGCGTCGCCACCGGCGCGGCGAGCGACAGTTTCCCCTGCTCAGCCAGCCCCACGACGAGCGCCGAGGCGACGCTTTTGGACAGCGAGGCCCAGCGGAACACCGTGTCGGGCGTGACCCTGTCGCCCGAGCCGGCGAGCGTCTCGCCATAGCCCTTGACGAAGCGGACCTGGCCATCCTCGATCGTGCCGATGGCGAGGCCGACCATGTCGGGTTGCTGCATCAGCTCGGCAATCCGCGCGTCGAGCCGGGTATAGTCGACCCTCGCCGGCGTCGGGCGCCGGGTCGGCGCGCGCAACGGGTCGCTGGCGGCGAGGGCGACGGGTGCGGCGGTCCGTGCGGCATCGCCGACCGCCAGTTCGACGACGCCGGCGGCGAGGAAAATCAGGCCGAAGACCGCGACAAGCATCGTGTGGCGCGGTTTTGGCTTCGGTTCATCCATGCGCGTTGCGACCCCGTGGCTATATCGCGTGATTGAGCACGGGCCGACGGGTTTCGCCAGACCGGGCCAAGACGGACTGCCGGATTATCGCGCCGGCGCGCGCCAGATCGCGAGGTCGCGTGGGCCCACCGTCCGCCCGCCGAGTACGAACACCGCGCCGTCGGGGGCGGGGGCGAGCACGGCTTCGTCGCCATAGTTGATCGCGAAGGTCAGTTCGCCCCGCCGTCGCAGCCGCAGGCCACCGCTGACCGGCGTCACCGCGATCCCGGCCTCGGCGCACAGGCTGGTGAACAACGCCGCGAGAAAGCCATCGTCGGTCAGCGTCGCCAGATAATGCGCGCGGCCGTGGCGGAGCAGCGCCGGGCTGCCGTCCTCGTACGTCGCCAGCACCGTGCAGTCGCCGGGATCGACGCTTTCGCGCCAGCTGTGGCTGGTGAAATCAGCGTCCCCCAGCCGGATTTCCCCGGGGCAATCGGGGCGGAGCGTTTCCACCGCCAGCACGCGCAGCGGCAGCAGCGCCTTGAGCGGCCCGGGGGCGAGGCCATCGGGGATGGTGACGTCGCGGGTCTTGGCCCCTGACCGCGGGCCGATCACCACTAGCGCCGGCGT
>JANOCM010000578.1:0-2423 GCA_031412175.1 Alphaproteobacteria bacterium | reverse complement strand
GCTCGTCGGCGCCGTCGTCAACCAGCGCCCCGACCTGTTCGCCGCGGCGCTGCCCGCGGTCGGCGTGATGGACATGCTGCGCTTCAACCGCTTCACCGCCGGCCGCTATTGGGTCGACGACTATGGCGACCCGGGCAAGGCCGAGGATTTCTTGGGTTTGCTGGCCTATTCGCCGTACCACAACATCCGCGACGGCGTGGATTATCCGCCGATCCTGGTCAGCACCGCCGACACCGATGACCGTGTCGTCCCCGGCCACAGCTTCAAATATACCGCCGCGCTGCAGGCGGCGAAACTCGGTGACAAGCCGCACCTGATCACGATCGAAACGCGCGCCGGCCACGGCAGCGGCAAACCGACCGACAAGCAGATCGCCGAGACCACCGATGCCTGGGCCTTTGCCGGCTATTGGACGGGGTTGACCCGCTGATGCGCCGCCTTGCCCTGCCCCTTATGCTGGCCATTTCCACCATGTCGACCGCTGCCCCGATCGCCTATCCGCCGACCGCCACCGTGCCGCAGGCCGATGTGGCCTTCGGCACGACGGTCAAGGACCCGTATCGCTGGCTGGAGGGCGATGTCCGCACCGAAAAGCCGGTGGCCGACTGGGTGGCAGCGCAGAACCGCGTCACCCAGGCCTATCTGGCGACGCTGCCGGGGCGCGACGCCATCAAGGCGCGGCTGACGCAATTGTTCGATTACGAGCGCGTGACGCTGCCCGAAGCGCGGGGTGGCCGCGTGTTTTTCCGCCGGAACTCGGGGTTGCAGAACCAGTCGGTGCTGATGGTGCAGGACGGCAGCGCCCCGCCGCGCCCGCTGATCGACCCCAACACATGGGCGAAAGACGGCGCCACCGCGCTCGCCGAATGGAGTCCGTCGGAGGATGGCCGCATGGTCGCCTATGCGATCCAGGACGGCGGCAGCGACTGGCGCACCATCCGCGTCATCGATGTCGCGTCGGGCAAAGTGCTTGCCGACGATCTCGACTGGGTGAAATTCTCCAAAATCGCCTGGAAGGGCGACAACAGCGGCTTTTTCTACAGCCGCCACCCGGCGACGCCCAAGGGCAAGGACTTCGTTTCGGCGGTCTATGACCATGAAGTGCATTTTCACCGCATCGGCACGCCGCAGTCGGCCGATGTGCGGGTGTACACCTCGTCACCGGCCAACCGCGGCTATTACAACGAAGCCGAGACGAGTTCGGACGGAAAATGGTTGATCATCCGATCAAGCACCGGCAGCGACGATAGCTACGAAATCCGTGTCCAAAACCTCGCCGATATGGCGGCGAAGCTGGTCACCTTGGTGCCCGACCGCAAGTTCGACTGGCGCTTCGTCGGGGCCAGCGGCACGACGCTCTACTTCGTCACCAACGCCGGCGCGCCGCGCTATCGCGTTGTTGCCTTCGACAATGCCGCCGGCGCCCCGCGCGAAGTCGTGCCCGAAGGCGCCGCCACCATGACCGGCGGCAGCATCATCGGCGACCAACTGGTCGTCACCACGCTGCAGGACGCGCGCTCGGTGGTCCGGCGCTACAGCCTCGCCGGCAAGGCGGACGGCGAAATCGCCCTGCCCGGCCTCGGCACCGCCACTGGGTTCGACGCCGTGCCCGGCACGACGACGAGCTATTACAGCTTCACCAGCTACAATGCGCCGACGACGCTCTATCGCTACGACGCCGCGACCAACACCAGCATTGTGTTCAGCGCGCCCAAGGTGGCGTTCGATCCCGCTGCCTATGTCGTGGAACAGCGCTTCTTCACCTCGAAGGACGGCACCAAGGTGCCGATGTTCGTCGCCCATAAAAAGGGCCTGAGGACCCCGGCGCCTACCCTGATGTACGGCTATGGCGGCTTCAACATCAACGTGCTGCCGGCGTTCCAGGTCGATGCGCTGGCGTGGATGGAGATGGGCGGCGTCTATGCCGAGGTCACCCTGCGCGGCGGCGGCGAATATGGCGCGGCGTGGCACGACGCCGGGCGGCGGCTGAAGAAACAGAATGTCTTCGATGACTTCATCGCCGGCGGCGAATATCTGATCGCGTCGGGCATCACGCCCAGGGGCGGCCTTGCCATCCAGGGCGGCTCCAACGGCGGCTTGCTGGTCGGCGCCGTCGTCAACCAGCGCCCCGACCTGTTCGCCGCGGCGCTGCCCGCGGTCGGCGTCATGGACATGCTGCGCTTCCCGCTGTTCACCGAGGGCCGGACCTGGACCGACGACTATGGCGACCCGGCGGAGGAAGCGCAGTTCCGCAACCTCTACGGCTATTCGCCCTATCACAATATCCGGTCGGGCAAGGACTATCCGGCGATCCTCGCCACCACCGCCGATACCGATGATCGTGTCGTTCCCGGCCACAGCTTCAAATATGCGGCGGCACTGCAGGCGGCCAAGATCGGCGACAAGCCGCACCTGATCCGCAT
>JANOCM010000577.1:0-1773 GCA_031412175.1 Alphaproteobacteria bacterium | reverse complement strand
GGCCAGCGCAGCGCGATCCAGGGGGATAGCGCCAGCGTCCGGCGGACAAGGAAGATTGCGCCACCGACGACCACGGCAATGTGCAGGCCGGAAATCGACAGCAAATGCGCCAGCCCCGAATCGCGCATCGCCTGCGCGGTCTCGAGCGGGATGGCGCCCTGATCGCCAGTGACGAAGGCGGCGGCAATGGCGCCCGCCTCCCCCGGCACGGCGGCGCGGATGCGCGCGGTCAGGCGGCTGCGCGCCGCATCGAGCCAGGCGAGCGGGCCCGATGGTGGTGGCGCCGCCACTGTTATCCGCACCGGCCCCATCGCGAAGCCCGTTGCGCCGATGCCGGCGAACCAGGCCCGGCGCGCGAAATCATAGCCGCCGGGCACCGCCGCCGCCGCCGGTGGCGACAGCATGGCGCGCACCGCAACGCGCGCGCCCGGCTTCAATCCGGGTTCGGGGGCGCGCCGGATCGTCACCCGCACCAGCGGGGGCAGACCGGCGCCGGCGTCGGGCGCGATCAGCAGCCGTGCCTGATGGCGATCAGGACGGTTTTCGACGGCGGTGACGACCCCGGCAAAGCTGGTGACGGTGCGCGCCGCCAGAACCGGATGCGCGACCCGCGCCGACCGCCATTCGGAAACCCCCATGCCGGCTAGTGCCAGCAACCCGGCCACGAGCAGCGGTCGCCACCGCAAGCCGAGCCCGCCTGCGGCCAGCCCGGCGAAAACCACTACGGCGGCTAGCCGCTGGTTTGCCCACGGCAGCAGGAACCAGGCGGCGATCCCCGCGGCAAAGGCCACCGGCAGCCACAGCGCCACCGAATCGCGCTCGGCATCGACCAGCGCCCACCAGCGGGCAGACAGCGGCACTGCCGGCATGGTTTGAACCACCCCGGGGCTTCTGTTAGGACGTGCGCTCGTGAATGTCATGCCCCGGCACGTCCCGGAGCGGCTCGGCACGAGTGAGTGAGCGCAGCGGCGCACCTTTCAGGTGCGCCCAAGCGAAGCGAGCGCTGTGCCGAGCCGCTCCGGGACGCCCTGCGGGTGGCGTCAGGAAGCCAAATGGCGTCGTTGCGCGAACTTGCCGGGGGCCAAAGGCCCGCCAGCGCTCGCGCGCCTAGCCATTTGACTTCCTGACGCCATGACGGGGCATGACATTCACGAGCGCACGCCCTAATCACCCCTGCATATGGCCCCGCCATTGCCGTATTGCCCCCGCAATCCGCCGCCGACCCGCAACGACAATTGGACATAAACCTCGATGGGCGCAAGCAAAGTCGTCACCCGTTTCGCCCCCTCGCCGACCGGTTATCTCCATATCGGCGGTGCCCGCACGGCGCTGTTCAACTATCTGTTCGCGCGTCATCACGGCGGCGAGTTCCGCTTGCGTATCGAGGACACCGATCGCGCCCGGTCGACCGAGCCGGCCATCGCCGCCATCCTCGACGGCCTGACCTGGCTCGACTTCGATTGGGATGGTGAGGTCGTCTACCAGTTCGCCCGCGCCGAACGCCACGCCGAGGTCGCCCACCAGCTGCTCGCCAATGGCCACGCCTATCGCTGCTACGCGACGGCCGCAGAGCTCGAGGAGATGCGAGCCGCCCAGCGCGCGGCGAAGCAGCCGATGCGCTATGACGGTCGCTGGCGGGATCGCACCGACTGGCCGAACGACGTCCCCTATGTGATCCGCCTGAAGGCGCCGCAGGAGGGCAGCGTCACGATCAACGACCTCGTCCAGGGGCCGGTCACCGTGGCCAATGCCGAGCTCGACGACATGGTGCTG
>JANOCM010000576.1:0-4908 GCA_031412175.1 Alphaproteobacteria bacterium | reverse complement strand
GGCCATGATAGGGGACCTGGCTCAAGGCGTGACCAGCGGGAACACCGCGCGCGGCGGCGCGAACAGCGCCATGAAACGCTGCAGCACTTGCGGGTCGCCCTCGATCTTCAGCTTGCCCTGCGCCATCAGGTCTATCGCCTTGACCTGCCCGCCGACCATGCCGATCAGTGCCAGCCGTGGCAGCGTCAACGTCGCGTCGGCCTTGTCCTCGACGCCCATTTCATGGATCATCACGCCATTGGCAATCGTCACCAGATGCCGTTCCTTCATGTCCGGGATGACGAACGCAACGGCGAACGGTGCGCCCGATGCCGCCTCGGGCTTGACCCGCACGCTCATCGTGTCGAGCAATTGCGCCACCTGCAGGTTGGCGGCGATGGCGTTGCCGCCGATCGCCGCCGTCGTCCGCGGGCCGTTGCGCAGCTCGAGCGCGCCAGACAGGTAGAAATCCCGCCACGGCGCCGCCTCGCTGCGATAGGCGAGCTGCTCGTAGCGTTGCGCCAGGGCTTCCTTGGCCCCACTGTTGCCCGGATCGGCGCGGACGACATGGCCGAGCAGCGTCGCCGCCCAGCGGTCGTCGCCCTTGGCCGCCGCCGCCTGCGCCAGCGCCAGCACCTTGGCCGGGCCGCCCATCGCCGCGACGTAGCGCACCGCCGCATCGTTGCGCGGCAACGGATCGAGGCTGACCGGATCGCCGTCGAAGGCGCCGAGATAGCGCTGATAGACGGCGCGGGCATTGAACTTCAGCGAGCCGTAGTTGGGGCGATTGAACCAGGCGCGCGCCAGCGGTGGCGGCAGCGCGATCGCCTCGCCGATCTCCACGGCGTTGAGGCCATTGTTCATCAGCCGCACGCTTTCGTTGTGGACAAAGGCATAGGCCTGCGCGTGGAGCAGCAGATAGCGCGACACCTCGTCGGCCCCCCAGCGCGGCCAGAAATGCGAGGTGAACACGACATCGGACTGCCCGGCGTAGCGGCGCCGCGCCTCGAGCAGGTAATTCGACCAGCCGTGCGCATCGCGGACCAGCGCACCGCGCGGTGTCAGCAGATTGTGCATGGCGCCATTGGCGTTTTCCGCCATGCACAGCGCGCGCATGTCGGGCAGGTAGAAATTCATTTCCGCCGGCGCTTCGGTATTCGGCGTCAGCTGGAATTCGAAGCGAACGCCGTCGATGGTGCGGGTGTCGCCGGTGCCCATGATGCTGTCGTTGGGCGCGATCAGCGAGATGGTGCCGGCGGTGCGCGCCGGGCCGAGGCCGGCCGAGACATGGCCGGTGGCACTTCGCGTCAGCAGCGCGCCGAACATGTATTCTGCGCGTCGCAGCATCGCCGGGCCGGCGATGACATTTTCGGAAACAGCGTGCTCCATGAAACCCTGCGGCGCGATCACCGCGACCTTGCCATCCGCGGCGTCGGCAGCCGTGATGACCCCGCCGGCGCCGCCGAAATGATCGGCATGGCTGTGGGTGTAGATTACCGCGACGACCGGCCGGACCCCGAGTTTCGCATTGACCAGCGCCAGCGCGGCGGCCGCGGCTTCGGTCGTTGTCAGCGGATCGACGATGATCCAGCCGGTCTTGCCGGCGATAACCGACATGTTCGACAGGTCATAGCCACGCACCTGCCACAGGCCATCGGCAACCTTGAACAGCCCCGATTTCGCCAGCAGCGTCGCGTTGCGCCACAGGCTGGGGTTGACGGTCGCCGGTGCCGGGCCAGTGAATTGCGCGTCTTCGCCGAAATCGTGGAGCACCGTGCCGGCCTTGTCGCGGATCGTCGCTTCGGCCGGGCCGGCGACCAGCCCGCGCGCGGCGAAATCGAAATCCTGCTTGTCATCCCAATTCAGCGACGCGGCGAGCGCCGCATTGCCAGCGATGGTGGCGGGGCTGGCGGCGGGCGAACCCCATGACGGGCTTGCGGCGGCGAGCAGGGCGATCGGAAGCAGGGCTGTTTTCTTCATGCTGCACCGTAACGCCGGCGAAACGGGCTGCAAGCTCATCAATGTACGCGCAGGATCACCGACTGGCTGGCCGTCGCCAGCAAGGTGCCGTCTTCGGCGAAAAGATGCACGCGGCCATGCGCGAAACCCTGCGCCGTTGCATGGATGCGAATGTCGGCGAGCACCCAACGCGTCGGCACGGCCCGCGCAAAGCGGATGGTGTTGTCGAGGCTGTTGCCGCCGGCGTTGGTACCCAGCGCATTGCCGATGCCCGACGGCAGGAAATCGGCAATGACGCCCAACAGCACGCGATCCACCGTCACGTCCGGATCGACCGGCGCGCACCACAGCCTGGCGATGCCATCGGGGCTGGGGCCGCCGCCGCCACGTTCGACGCCGAAACGGCCGGCAGCGACGCGCTGGTGAAAGGCGCCGTTGATATCGTCATCGCGGCGGATCCAGTTATACTCCATCGCCGGGCAATCGTCGGGGCGCGGTACATCGGGCATCGCCGCCCATTGCGCTTCGGGCGCATCGGGGCGAGCGCCAAGGGCGACGTTCACGGTGAAGATCTCCGTATCGCCGGCCCGCGCCGTCACCCGCGCCTGACTGGTGTATTTGCCGCCGACCGGTACGACCACATCGAGATCGAGCGTCGTCCCCGGCCGGGCATAGGACAGATACTGCGCCGCGGCCCAGACCGTAGGGCGGCCGGTGGCGGCCTCGATCGCCGCCAGCCCCGCCGCCATGCCGGCGCCGCCGAACAGGAACTGGCTGTCGGGGTGGCCGACACAGATCTGCGGCGTCACATCGAGGCGATAGCGCAGAGGATCGGCGGTCGATTGCGGGGCAATCAGTGGGGTAGCGGGTTTCATGGCGCCTCGATGAAGGCGCGGATGCGATCGGTAAAGCCCGGATCGGCAAAGCGCGCGATCGGTGCCGGCGCCGCGCCACTCGCGCCGAGCAGCGCCGTTGCGCGGGCCTGCAGGTCGGCGGCATCGGTGGCGATGTGCAGGCCGGGGCGCGCGCCGATGCTGGCGGCGGTCGCAAGCTGGTGATCTGTGTTGTGTTCGCCTTCGGCGCGCAGCCGCGGCAGCATCAGCAACGGCTTGCCGGCTTCGATGGCGGTGATGATCGAGCCCATGCCGGCGTGCGCGACGAACAATCGCGCCGCCGCGACGCGCTCGCGATACTGGTCGACCGGCATCAGCCGCACGAATTTGGCGTGGGCAGGCTCGTATTTGCCGCGGCCGATCTGGATTTCGACCGGCACATCGGGGTGCGCCGCCGCCCATTCGTCCATGGCGCGCACCAATCGGTCGAATGGCATCATCGTGCCGACCGAGACGAAGACGCCGCTCAAAGGATGCTACCCCAGTAATCGACCTTGGGCCGGGCGGTGAGTTGCGGCCATTGCGTGACGACCTGGCGCGCCACTCTGCCGGCATGCTGCCCCGAGTCCGAAAGCACTTCGGAATTGGCGATGCTGTCAATCCACAAGGTTCGCACCCCGAACGGCCGCACCAGGGCCAGCGCCAGCAACGGCGGCAGCGCACCGGTGGTGATGATGACGTGGGGGCGCACCTTGATCAGGATCGCGGCAATGTCCCACAGGGTCAGCGGCAGCCGCCACAGATCGGCACGGCTGACATCGCGAAAGGTCAGCAGTGGTGCCGGGGCGACATCGATCGCCGAGGCGGCATGGACGGTGGCATAGGTGACATCATGTCCCTCCCACGACGGCGCCAAGCGCAGCAACTGGACGAAATGGCCGCCGCCCGAAGCGATGGCGAGAATGCGCCTGGCACCATTTACACGAACTGTCACGCCGCCTGCGCTAGCCCGGCCATGGCCTCCATAGCAAGCGTGTAGCTGCGTTTGCGCGCGGCATGATCGTGCAGGATGTTGACCAGCATGACTTCGCCGGCGCCATATTCGGCGGCCGCGGCCTGCAACCCCAGGCGCACGGTGTCGCGCGATCCGGCCACCACCCGCCGCCCGGCACGGCCCTGCGCCAGCTCGGGGTGATCGGCGAGCCAGCGCGTCGCGGTATCGGCATCGGGCACGGCGATCGAGCGGCCGGTGAGCAGGTGCGCGAACATCATCCGTGCCGGCGCCGCCAGCCAGGCAGCCTCGGCATCGGTCTCCGCCGCCACCGTCCACACCGCAATCATCACCTCCGGCCGGTCGCCTGCATGGCGCGGTGTGAAGCGATGGCGATAGTCGTCGGCGACCGCGGCGCCATTGGCGTTGATGAAATCGGCGAAACAATAGGGCAGGCCGAGATCGCCGGCGAAAACCGCGCTGTCGGGGGACGAGCCGAGCACCCAGGGTTCGGGTGCTTCCGGCAGCCCCGGCAGGGTTCGGGCATAAGCAGCAAAGGGATGCTCGGGGGGCAGGCTGTCCTCGAGATAACCGAGCAGTTCGGCCAGCTGCTGCGGGAAATCATGCGGGGCGTGCTGGCGGCGGTCGCGCTGCAACGCCACAGCAGTGCGCTGGTCGCTGCCCGGCGCGCGGCCGAGCCCGAGGTCGATGCGCCCGGGATACAGCCCGGCGAGCAGGCTGAACTGTTCGGCGACCTTCAGCGGTGAATAATGCGGCAGCATGACGCCGCCCGATCCGATCCGCATCCGGCTGGTCGCCGCTGCCACCGCCGCCATCAGGATCTCGGGCGCGCTGCCGGCGAGCGCCGGCGACGCATGATGCTCGGCAAGCCAGTAGCGGTGGTAGCCGAGCGCCTCGCAATGCCGCGCCAGGTCGATGCTGTTGGCCAGCGCGGCGGCAGGCGTGGTGCCGGCGGCGATCGGGGTCTGGTCGAGAACCGAAAGGATCACCAGCGCACCCCCAGCCGCTTGCGGGGCAGTTCGCGGCCGGGCAATTCGGCGAGAATGGCGGCCTGTTCGGCATTGCTCGCCAAAGGCCAGCGCGTGATCTCAGCGACGGTGCGTTTGCAGCCCTCGCACAGGCCCG
>JANOCM010000575.1:0-5346 GCA_031412175.1 Alphaproteobacteria bacterium | reverse complement strand
CCGTTTTCGGCGCTGGTGCCGTATCTGCAGCACGCCGATATCGGGCTGGCGCCCTATGAGGATCGGCCCAACCGCAATTATTTCGCCGAATCGAGCCTGCGCCAGCTGCAATATATCCTGTGCAAGCTGCCGATCGTGCTGCCGACCTTTGCGGCGCCGCTGCCCCAGCCGTGGCACTATCTCTACGATGCCCACCGCCCGCAAACCGCCGGGGTCGCGGCGCGCGCCGCGCTCGGCTGCGACCGCGCGGCAATCAGCGACGATGGCGTCCTCGACTGGCAGCAGGTCATTGCCGCGGTGCTCGAAATCGTCGGGCTCGACGAGCCGCGACCGCTGCATGCCGTTGCGCGATAACCCCCGGGGAGAGCTGATTTGCGCCTGATCTTGGTCCTTGTCGCGGCGTTCGGGCTGATCGCGGCGGCGGCGCCGGCCGGCAATCGCAGCGGCGCCGAGGCGGTCGTGCTCGGGCCGCTCGACCAGATCGAGGTCAATATCGACAATTACCCCGACCTGCGGACCACCACCCGCGTCAATTCCGAAGGCGTGGTCGTGCTGCCGCTGGTCGGCGCGGTCGCGGTCGCCGGCCTGACTCCCGCCGACGCCGCCAATGCGATCGAGACCTATTACGTCAACGGCGGCTTCATCAAGCTGCCGACGATCCGCATCGAGGTCGTCGACTATCAAAGCCGCAAGGCCTCGGTGCTCGGCCAAGTCAACAACCAGGGGTTGATTGCGCTCGATCGCGCTTATTCGGTGGCGGAAATCGTTGCCAAGGCCGGTGGGCTGGCCCCCGATGCCGCCGAAGCCGCCGTCGTCATCCGGCAGAAACCCGATGGCAGCAGCGAGCGGCTGACCGTCGATCTTGGCCAGACGCTGGCAGCCGCGGGCGCCGGCGCGCTGATGGCGGTGCGCGCCGGCGATGTCGTGTTCGTACCCAAGGCGCCGACCTTTTCGGTGGTTGGTGCGGTCAATCGCGCCGGCACCTACCCGCTGAAATCCGGGCTGACCGTCGACCAGGCGCTCGCCGCCGCCGGCGACCTGTCGGTCTATGGCACGCGATCGAAGCTGCGCATTCGCCGCGTGCCCGCCGCCGGCGGCGCAGCCACGGTGGTCGCTGTCGGGCCCGACGACATCGTCCAGCCGGGCGACATCATCGTCGTCAAGGAGCGGATGTTTTGATCCGCCGGCTGTGCCGCCTGGCAGTGTTCGCATCGGCGCTTGCATTGTCGCTGATGGCGGCGCTGCCGGCGGCGGCCGTGACGCTGACCGGGGTCAACCTTGCCGGCGGCGAATTCGGCGGACTGCTGGCGGTCTATGGCAAGGGCTATATCTATCCAGAGGCCGCACAGATGCAGGCGTTCCGCGACCGCGGCGTCAACGTCTTCCGACTGCCGGTGCGCTGGGAACGCCTGCAGCCGGTGCTCGGCCAGCCGCTCGACGAGGCGGAAATGGGCCGAGTCGACAAGGTCATCCGCACCGCCAACACCATGGGGGTGTCGGTCATCATCGATGTCCACAACTATGCCCGCTACGCCCGCCAGCCGCTGGGCAGCGCGGCAGTGCCGGGCAGCGCGCTGCGCGACCTGTGGGTGCGGCTGGCAAAGCGTTATCGCGGCAACGACCGCGTCATCTTCGGGCTGATGAACGAACCGATCAAGATCAGCGCCGTGTCATGGGCGGCCATCGCCCAGGACACGCTGCTCGGTATCCGTGCGGCCGGTGCACGCAACCTCGTGCTGGTGCCCGGCGCCTATTGGTCGGGGGCGCACAGCTGGGCGAAGACGATGAACGGCAATGCTGCCAATGGCGTCGCGCTGACCGGGTTTCGCGATCCGGCCGACAATATGGCGTTCGATTTCCACCAGTATTTCGACGGCAATTCATCGGGCGCCACTGCCAATTGTGTGCCCGAGACCGAGGCGCTGCGCCGCATCGGCGTGGCGACGGCGTGGCTGCGCAAGACCGGCAATCGCGGCATGCTGACCGAATTCGGCGTTGGCCGCAGCCCCGAATGCCAGCCGGTGCTCGCCGCCGTGCTCCGCCATCTCGCCGACAACCCCGAGTGGCAGGGCTGGACGATCTGGGCGTCGAGCGCCTGGTTCGGCGCCTATCATTTCAACCTTTATCCGCTGCAGTCGTCGCCGCCGCCACAGCTGGAAACCTTGCAACCCTATCTGGTCGGCAGCTCCAGCGGCGGTTGAACCGCCGGCACCCGGTCAGCCGGCGTCGGTCATTTCGCAAAAGGCGATCGAGCTGGTGACGTCGCGCCAGGTGCGCGATTTCAGGCCGACGGCATCGGCGTAACCGCGCAGCTCGGCTTCGTCGCGATAGATCAGCTGCCAGTCCATCACTGCATCCATCCAGCCGGTGCCCAGATGCGCCGGCAGGAAATTGGCGAGCAGGAAGCTGCCGTTCGGCGCGAGGCAGGCCTTTACCAGCCGATGCAGCAGCTGCATGGCGCGGGTATCGAGGTAATCGGTCAGCCCCAGCGTGTAGATCAGGTCGAACTGGTCGCCGCGGCCGACCGCCGCGCGCAGGTAACGAAACACATTGGCGGCATGGATGGCCGGCGCGTCGCCATGATTGCGGCGCACGACGTCGAGCGACACGGCATCCTGGTCGACCAGCGTGATGTTGGAGATATCCTTGCCGATCAGCCCGTCGCCTTCGCGGAAATGCCCGCAGGCCAGCACCAATATGCGCTTGCCCTGCTGCCACGCCGCGGTGACGATGGTTTCGGCATGGGCGCGGCGCTGGCGCACGCCCTCCGGTGCCTGGAACTGCACGGTGATGTCGAACAATTCGCGCCCGCGTGGGCTCATCGTGCCGGGTGCGGCCTTGTCATAGATGATGTCGATCAGGCCGGCATCGCCGGGATAGCCGCGCGGGCGGCTGACGCTGCGGGCGCAGAACGGGTCTTCGAGCAGCATGCTGTGGAGGGGGTGCCGCCGCAGCGTGGCGCGGGTTTCCGCCCAGGTCCGGCTGTCGGTGGCGGCGTTGTACAGCTTGCCCGCCAGCATCGGCAGCGCCTGCGGGGCGTTGCCGTGCTCGATCATCTCGAGCGTCTGGTCGAAAAATCTCTCGGTGTGCATCATGGTCTGCCTCAGGCCTTTTCCAACATCAGCAATTCATCGGCGGCATCCATGACCACCCGGTCGTGGCTGACACAGATCACCACCGCATCATGGGTGCGGGCAAAGCGGCGCAGCGTTTCGGCGACCAGCGCGGCATTGGCCTGATCGAGCGCCGCCGTGGGTTCATCGGCGAGCAACACCGCCGGCCGCGCACAGATCGCCTGCGCGATCGCCACGCGCTGTTTTTCGCCGCCGGACAATTGCGCCGGCAGCTGGCGCAGGCGATCGCCCATGCCGAGCGCCGCCAGCGCCGCCAGCCCCTCGCGTTCGGCATCGGGACGGTTGCGGATGGCGGCCGCGAGACGGACATGTTCGGCAGGGTTCATCACGCTGACCAGCCGGCTGGTCTGGAAGATCAGGCCCAGCCGGTCGCGCCGCCAGCCTGCCTGTGCCGCCGGCGTCAACAGGCTGAGATTGTCCTCGCCCCACAGGATCGCGCCCTGCATGGCGCGGACCGTCAGCGACAGGATCGACAGCAATGTCGTCTTGCCCGATCCCGACGGACCGCCGACGACGTGGAGCCGGCCGGGCGCAAAGCTGCGGCTGATCGGTGCCAATATGGTCTTTGCGATGCCGCCTTCGCTGATGGTGTGCGAAATGCTGTCCATGGTGAGGGGGCGGCCGGTCATTGCAGCAGCCCGACGGTGACGCGCAGCCCGACCAGCGCCGGCGGCGCGGAGCCGTCGAAGCGGATGAAGACTTCGCGGATATCGCGATCGAAGCGATCGGTGGGATCGAGCGAGCGCGCCGTGCGCCGCCCCATGATCCGCGCGGTATCGGTCACTGTGCCGGTCCAGCGCTGGCTGCCGCCTTCGATCCAGATCTGGGCGCGCTGGCCGGTGTGCACCTGCGCCGCATCGCGCTCGCCGATTTCGGCACGCACCACCAGCCGCGACAGATCGGCGATGACGATCAGTGGCACACCCTGGCTGGCGCCCGAAAATTCGCCTTCCTTGCGCAGGATCTGGAGCACCTGGCCGTTCGTCGGGCTTTTGACCGTGCATTGCTGCGCCAGCGCGTCGGCGGTGGCCGCCCGATACTGCGCTGCGTCGGCGGCAGCGGCAGCCTCGGCGATCTCGGCCGGCCGCCGCCCGTTCTCCAGATCGGTCAATCGGGCCGCAGCGGCGCGCCGGTCGGATGCTGCCGCCTCGTGCTGCTGAACCCGGGTGTCATAGCCGGCGCGCGACAGGAATCCGCGGCGGTAAATGTCGTCTGCCCGCCGCAACTGGCCAGCCTGGTTCGCCAGCATCGCCGTCGCCGCATCGAGGCCGGCGCGGGCGATGGCGCGATCGGCCGCGGTGCCGGCCGCCATCGCCCGGGCGGCACTGGCGGCGCGCGCGGCATCGGCACGGCGCGCCTGCGCCTCGGCCAGCCGCGGCGCACAATCGATGGTGATCAGCGGCTGGCCGGCGGTGACGCGATCGCCGCGCCGGACCACCACCTTGGCGATGATGCCGTCGGCGGCGGCGGGCAGGTGGCGGGCTTCCTCGTCACTGTCGACGCGGCCGACGGCGGTCGCGACCCAGGGCGAAGGCGCCGCAGCGCTGCTGCCATAGCCCTGCGCCTGGCTGCAGCCGGTCAGCAGGACGGCAAGAAGGGGGGGAATGAGGGCGGCAGCGCGCATGGCCTAGCTCCGGAACACGACGTCGGGGCCGAAGGCGGCGATGGCGCGGCGCGCGGCGAGGAGTGCCGCGCCCAGCGCCAGCAGCACCGCCGCGAGCGGAACAAGCGCATCCTGCGGCCGAAACGCCACCCACGGCAGCAGCGGCCGGAACAGGGCAATCATCACCGGCGTCGCCAGCAATGCTGTCGCCATCGTGACGACGGCGATGAGCGTCGCGATCAGCGCCACGATCGTGGTGATCTCGCGCTGGGTGGCGCCATGGCCGAGCAGCGACACCAGGTCCTGGTGATACCGCTGCACGAACCGCAGCACGCCATTCGACAACAGGATCGCCATCAGCAGCGCGGCGAGCACCGCAGCGAGCAGGATCGCAAGGCCGGCGCCGGTCTTGTGCTGCCAGTAGCGGGCCGAGCTGGCGGAAAAATCCGGTGCCGAAAGCAGCGCGATGTCGGGCAGGGCGCGGGCGATCTGCACCTTGGCGGTGTCCAGATCCTGGCGCTTGTCGGCGAGGCGGCCGATCAGGAACGATGTGCTGTTGCCATCCATGCCCAATATCTCGCGCGCACGGTCGAGCGGCAGGATCAGATA
>JANOCM010000574.1:0-2367 GCA_031412175.1 Alphaproteobacteria bacterium | reverse complement strand
CATGGCACCAGCGGCATCGCCGATGGCTGCGCGCCATCGACCAACAGCTGGCTGTTCGGCAGCATTGCCGGGCTGCCGGAGCTGCTGGCGGCGGGCTATATCGTCGCCGCGACCGATTATCAGGGCCTCGGCGGCTCCGGCCCGCACCCGTATCTCGTCGGGCCGAGCGCGGCGCATTCGGTGCTCGATGCCGTCCGTGCCGCGCGATCGGTGCCGCGCGCCGGGGCCAGCAATCGTTTCGCGGTCTGGGGCGAATCGCAGGGCGGCCATGCGGCACTGTGGACGGGGCAGAGCGCGGCCGCCTATGCGCCCGAATTGCGGCTCGTCGGCGTCGCGGCGGCGGCACCGCCCGTCGACCTGCCGGCAAACTTGACCGGCAACAGCAATGCCGCGGTGCGGGCGCTGCTGACCGCCTATACCGGCGCGTCGTGGTCGGCGACCTATGGCATTCCGCTGGCAACGATCGTGCGGCCGGTGGGGCAGGATCTGATCCGCCGCTTGGCGCAAAATTGCGTGACGCTCGACGGTTTCCAGCTGCGTACCAAGATCGGGCTGCTGCGGCTGACCGGGCAGCTGAAGGGCGTGGACCTTAACGCGTCGCCGCGCTGGGCGGCGCTGATGCGCGCCAATTCGGTGGCGCCGCGCCGGCTGGGGGTGCCGCTGCTGGTCGCGCAAGGATCGGATGACGTGATCGTCGCGCCGGCGGTGACGCGGAAGTTCGTCGGCCAATTGTGCCGTGCCGGCCAGCCGCTGCGCTTCGTCGAGGTGGCGGGCGGCGACCATGTCACGATCGCCAAGCGGACGGCGACGACGACGATCGGCTGGATCGGCGATCGCTTTGCCGGCAGGCCGGCGCCCAACGACTGCGGCCGGCTGTAAAATCGTCCTCGCCGCCGGCGTTGTCGGCCCGACCGCAATCTGTTATGTCGGCATCGTCCATCGGCAAGGGAGGGGCAAAGATGACCAGTATCGCATTGCTCGCTGGCTCCCGGCGCCTGTTTGGCCTGCGCCGCAAACCGGCCTGACCAACCACTTGGCGCACCTGCGCCACCCCGACCACCGATAGACAGAGGCGCACGCGTTACAGCCGCGTGTGAGACATCCATGAACCCGTCGCAGGATCGCGACACGGCCCCGATGCGGCACGTGTTCGCCTTTGTGTTTCACCAATGGGCGCAGCAGCGTGGCCGCGCCCTGCTGATCATCGGCGCCATGTCGCTGGCAACGGTGACCGAGATCTTCGTGCCGGTCGAGGCCGGCAGGCTCGTCGACGCACTTGCGACGGGCGATGCCGGGCGCGGCGAGGCGCTGGCCGCCTTTGCCACGATGGCGGCGCTGGGCGCGGCGATGGTCGTGCTGCGCCATGTCGCCTGGTGGAACATCGTGCCGTTCAGCCTCAACATCATGCGCAACGTCGCGCAGCAGGCGTTCCACCGTGTCCAGCGGCTGTCGACCGACTGGCACGCCAACAGCTTTTCCGGGTCGGTGCAAAGGAAGATCACCCGCGGCATGTGGGCGTTCGATTCGATCGACGATGTCGTGCTGCTGGCGCTGCTGCCGTCGCTTACCGTGCTGGTCGGATCGATGGTGCTGCTTGGGCTCCGGGCGCCGGTGCTGGGCGTCGTCATGGCGGTCGGTGCGGTCGCGTATATCGCCACGACGGTGCTGCTCGCGGCGCGCTGGATCGCACCGGCGTCGCGGCTGTCGAACGCCTGGGATACCAAGATCGGCGGCGTTCTCGCCGATGCGATCGGCAGCAATGCCGTCGTCAAGGCGTTCGCCGGCGAGGCGCGCGAGGACCGGCGGCTGTCGCACACCGTCGCCAAGTGGCAGCAGCGCACCCGGCGGACGTGGAACCGCCACACCTATGCCGGCACCGGGCAACTGGCGCTGCTGTGGCTGATGCGGCTGTCGGTGACCGGTACGGCGCTGTGGCTGTGGTGGCAGGGCCGGGCGACGCCGGGCGACGTCACCTATGCGATCACCGCCTATCTGGTGGTCCACGGTTACCTGCGCGACATCGGCCAGCATGTGCACCATTTGCAGCGCGCGGTGAACGAGATGGAGGAACTGGTGGCGCTGCACGACGTGCCGCTGGGCATCGCCGATCACGACGGCGCGACGCCGATCGTGGTGCCGAATGGCGAGATCCGCTTCGACAATGTCACCTTCCGCTATGGCCCGCATGTCGCGCCGCTGTACCAGGGCCTCGATGTCGTCATCCCGGCCGGGCAGCGGGTGGGGCTGGTCGGGCGGTCGGGATCGGGCAAGACGACCTTCGTCAAGTTGATCCAGCGGCTCTACGAGGTGACCGATGGCCGACTGACGATCGACGGCCGCGACGTTGCCATGGCGACGCAGGAATCG
>JANOCM010000573.1:0-2897 GCA_031412175.1 Alphaproteobacteria bacterium | reverse complement strand
CGATGCCTTTGCCCGCACCGCGATGAAGCTGTCGCAATATCGCAAGATCGAACCGACGCCGATCGAGGAGGCGGTGTTTTTCGACCATCCGTCGGGCCACACCCGCGTGCTCACCGCGATGCAATGGAAAGCCGAGCATCTGGGGCAGGCCGACGTGCGCTAGGCGCGCTCCACCGCAGCAGTGATCGACGCCAGCAGCCCGGTATCGCCCATCGACATCGCGCCATCACCGCGGCCCAGCGCGAATTGCGGCGACACGACCTCGGGCCCCTGCCCCGGCGGCAGCGGCGGCGTGTAATAGCCGAGCGCATAGCTGCCCATCGCATAGCCGATCACCGCCTGCAGGTCGGCGGGCAGCGCACGCGCGATCTCGGGCGGGCAGGCGAGATACTGATTCTCCTCCTGCCGCAGCCAGCCGAGCGTGTAGGTCAGGTTGAGGCCGATGCGGTCGCAGTCGCTGCTATTGGCGCCGCCGCCGTGAAAAACGCCGCCCGAATAGACCAGCACCGACCCGGCGCGCATTTCGGCAAAGCCGATCTCATGCGGTTCGGGCCGCCGCGCATCGGGCCAATCGAGCGAACCCGGCACGACCTGGGTAGCGCCATTGGCGCGCGTGAAATCGGTCACCGCCCAGATCGTGTTGAGTTGGGGTTCGAGATGACCGAGATGCGTCCCCCAGGCCCAGCGATCGCGGTGGATATACTGCGCCGGCTGGCCGGGCCGGATCCGGATCAGTTGCGTCAGGTGCAATTGCCAGCGCTCGCAGAACGGCAGCAGCAGGGCATCGGCGGCAGCGCGGACCAGCGGGTGCATGACCAGGCTGCGCGTCGTCGGCGAGCGCGCCACCAGCGCCCCGGTGCGCGTTGTCTGGCGGCCGGTGAAGTCGTCGCTGCCGGGCGCCGTGGCAGCGATATAGGGCTCGACCTCGGCCCTCAGTGCGGCGATGGTCTCGGCATCGAGCACATCGTCGATGATCAGCGCGCCATCGCGGCGCAGCACAAGCATCAGCGCTTCGACGCCGCAATCGGCGGGCAGATGGGTGAGTTGCGGGATCGTTGCAGTCATGGCGACACCTCGGCGCTGGCTGGAAACAACATCGGCATGGCGGCGGCCAAGGTCGCGGCGACCCGCGACGGCGGCCAGTCGTCGGGTTCGAGCAGCATCCGGATGCCGAGCCCGTCAAGAATGGCAACGACAAGATCCGCCATCACGGCGGGTGCGCCGGCGCTGGCCAGTTCCGCCGCAAGCGCGGCGGTGATGCGCGCATAATAGGCACGGTGGCGCTGCTGCATGCGCGGGTCGACGATCGCGCGCGCCGAAAAGGCGAGCCACACCCGCCAATCGCGCACGCCGGCGCTGTCGACCGGCAACACGGCCGCCATCTGGTCGACGATCGCAGCGGGCGCAGGCGGATCGCCGAAGAATCCTTCGGCCTGGCGTTCGAGCAGGCGATCCATCACGGCGTCATAAGCTGCGTCGATCAGCGCCGCCTTGCTCGCGAAATAATGGGTCACCGCGCCGGTCGTCAAAGCCGAAGCGTCCGCCACCGCGCGCAGGCCGGTGGCGTCGAGGCCCTGTCCGGCGATAACGTCGGCTGCCGCCTCGGCGAGGCGGCTGCGACGGTCGGCGTGGTCGACAAGTTTTGGCATAACATCAGTTATATAACGTTTGTTATGTTTCCGCAAGTGTCGCCCTCGCCAGCGGCGCGACGCTGCGCCATAACATTGCCATGCATCTGCTCGTCCTTGGTCTCGGCTATACGGCCGCGCGCTTCGTTGTTGCCTTTCCCGGGCGGGTTACGGCAGTGCGGAGCCGCGCCGCGGCCGACGTGCTGGCGCTCGACAGCCCGGAGTTGCCCGCAGCGATCGCCGCTGCGACGCACATCCTGTCCTCGGTACCGCCCGCCGCCGACGGTACCGATCCGGTGCTCGCGGCACACGCTGCCGCCATCGCCGCCGCGCCGGCGCGCTGGGTCGGCTATCTGTCGTCAACGGGGGTCTATGGCGACGCGGGCGGCGCCTGGGTCGACGAGGCGTCACCCCTGCGGGGTCGCCGAAACGGCCGGCTTGCCGCCGACGTCGCCTGGCAGGCGCTGCACCCGGCGGTGCGGGTGTTCCGCCTGCCGGGCATCTATGGTCCGGGCCGTTCGGCACTCGACCGCTTGCGCGCTGGGCCAGTGGCGCGCATCGACCTGCCTGGCCATGTGTTTTCGCGCGTCCATGTCGATGACATCGTCGGCGCCGCGCTCGCCAGCATGGCTCGGGGCGCGCCGGGCATCTACAATCTGTGCGATGATGAACCCGCCCCCGGCGAAGCGGTCACCGCCCATGCCGCGCGGTTGCTCGGCCAAGTGCCGGCGCCATTGCAGACGCTTGAACAGGCACAATTGTCGCCGATGGGCCGCGCCTTTTATGGTGAGTGCCGCCGCGTCGCCAATGGCAAGATGACGCGGGATTTGGGCTATGAATTGCGCTATCCAGACTATCGACGCGGGCTTGCCGCCTGCCTGAGGGAGATCAACCCATGAAGTTCGGTGCCGGCCAGTCGGTCAAGCGTGTCGAGGATGTCCGGTTGCTGACAGGCAAGGGCAATTTCACCGACGATCTGCAGCGCGAGGGCATGCTGTACGGCGTCACCCTGCGCTCGCCCTATGGCCATGCCGAAATCACGGCGATCGATACCAGCGCGGCACTGGCGATGCCCGGCGTTGTCGCTGTCTACACCCATGCCGATGTTGCCGACTATGGCCCGATCCCCTGCCTGGTGCCGTTCTCGGCACCGCTAGAAACGCCACGCATCCTGCTGGCCAAGGATCGCGTCCGCTTCGTCGGCGATGCCGTGGCGTTCGTCGTCGGCGACAGCCGCGAGGCCGCCCGCGCCGGCGCCGAGGCGATCGA
>JANOCM010000572.1:0-3438 GCA_031412175.1 Alphaproteobacteria bacterium | reverse complement strand
GCAGATTCCGATCTTCTATGCGCTTTACAAGACGCTGATGGTGTCGATCGAGATGCGCCACCAGCCGTTCGTGCTGTGGCTGCGCGATCTGTCGGCCCCCGATCCGCTGACCCCGCTCAACCTGTTCGGCGCCATCGCCTGGCAGCCGCCGGCGATGATCGCGCTCGGCGTGCTGCCGATCCTGCTCGGCATCACCATGTGGCTGCAGCAAAAGATGAACCCGACGCCGATGGATCCGGTGCAGAAACAGGTGTTCGCGATCATGCCGTGGATGTTCATGTTCATCATGGCGCCTTTCGCCGCCGGCCTGCAGCTGTACTGGACGACGAACAACCTCATTTCGATCGGGCAGCAATGGTGGATGCTGAAGAAATTCCCGATGCCGGCGACACCGCCGGAAACGGTGACAGTCGCGGCGACGGCCGTGACCACCAAGCCCAAGCCCGCAGCGCCCAAGCCATCCGGCCCGAAACCGTCGAACCGGACCGGCAAGTGAGCGATACCGAACTCGATCCCGTCGCCGAGGCGAAAAAACGCGACTGGCTGATCGAGGATGCGCGGCGGCGCTTCACCGGGCCGGTGGAGTTCCGTCTGTCGGCGCCGGCGCTGCAGTATCTGCCCGATCCCGATGTCTCCGAAATCGCCTTTGCCGGGCGCTCCAACGTCGGCAAATCGTCGCTGCTCAACGCGCTGACCGGGCGGCAGGGGCTGGCACGCGCGTCGAACACGCCGGGGCGGACGCAGGAATTGAACTTCTTCGATGTCGGCGAACCCCGCGTGTTTCGCCTCGTCGACATGCCCGGCTATGGCTATGCCGAGGCGCCCAAGGACCTGGTGGCGCGCTGGAAACGGCTGATCTTCGACTATCTGCGCGGCCGCGCCGTCTTGAAGCGCGTGCTGGTGCTGATCGATGCGCGGCATGGCCTGAAGCCGGTCGATCGCGAGATCATGACGATGCTCGACCAGGCGGCGGTCAGCTATCAGATCGTCCTCACCAAGGCCGACAAGATCAAGCCGACGGCGCTGGCGGCGACGCTGGCGGCGGTCGAGGCGGTGGCCAGGACGCATGTCGCGGCGTTTCCGGACGTGCTCGCGACATCGGCAGAGACCGGCTGGGGCATCCCCGAATTGCGCGCTGCGGTGCTGACGGCGGCAGAGCGCTAAACCACCTCCCCCCTGAGGGGGAGGAAAAGCGTTTTCCTTTGTTCGGCGGCGCTCCTAATGAGCCAACCGAGGAGACCGCCCATGAAGATCGTCATCGGAACCCGCACCCTGTCGTCATGGTCGCTCCGCGGCTGGCTGGCGGCGAAACAGTCGGGGCTGCCGTTTGCCACCGAATGCCGCGAGATGGACACCCCCGAATGGCAGGGCGGCGACGCCAAAAAAGACCTGCCGTCGGGCAAGGTGCCGCTGCTGATCGATCCCGGCACGCCGATCTGGGACAGCATGGCGATTATCCTGTGGCTGTCGGACAAGGGCGGCCATGATCGCTATTGGCCGCGCGAATGGCCGGCGCGGGCGCTGGCCTATGCGATGGCCGCCGAAATGCATTCGGGCTTTGCGGCGCTGCGCCAGGCCTGCCCGATGAATTTGCAAAAGGCGTTCCCGAATTTCGAGGCCAGCGACGCCGTCAAGGCCGATGTCGCGCGCATCGACGCGCTGTGGGTGGAGGCGCGCAACCGCTTCGGCAGCGATACCGACCTGCCGTGGCTGTTCGGGCCGTTCGGCGCCGCCGACATCATGTTCGCGCCGGTAGTGTTCCGCATCCACCATTATCACCTGCCCGTGTCGCCGACGGCGCGCGCCTATGTCGACGCGATGCTGGCGCACCCGTGGCTGCAGGAATGGAACCGCGACGCGCATCTCGAAACGCTGCGTTACGACCTTTACCCGGTGCCGGGCGGCGTGCCGGCGTAGCTTGACCTCTGCTGGCGACACAGTAGCGTCCGCCGCAACAATCCGGAGACCTTGATGCGATCTTTCCTCTGCGCCGCTGCCATCGGGCTGTCGGCCTTGCCCGCGCTTGCCGCCGAACCGCAATTCTCGGCCGATCGGCTGAAGGCCGATGTCGGCTTCATGGCCGATGATCTGCTCGAAGGCCGCGATACCGGCAGCCGCGGCCATGAAATCGCCGCGGCCTTTGTTGCCGCCGAATTCGCCAAGGCCGGGCTGCAGCCGGCGGGCAAGAACGGCTGGTTCACGCCGGCCACCTTCCCGGCGGCACGGCTGGTGGCAGGCTCGGGCAAGGTCACCGTTACCGGCGGCGGTGCCCCGGCGGCACTGGTCCATGGCGGCGAAGTGATCGTCGCGCCGCTGCTCGCGCATCCCGCCGGTGACGTAACCGCGCCGCTGGTCTTCGTCGGCTTCGGCCTCGACGCGCCGAAACAGGGCTTTGACGATTACAAGGGCCTCGACGTGCGCGGCAAGATCGTCGTCATGCTCAGCGGCATCCCCAACGGCCCGCCCAACGAAGTGCTGGCGCATCTGGCGCGGCAGAAGGCGGCGATGGCGGTCAAGCGCGGCGCCATCGGGCTGATCAGCGTCAACACGCTGCGCGGCATGCGCCAATACAGCTGGGCGCGCCGGCTGGAAAACGCCAACGAGCCCGACCTGACCTGGCTGCAGTCCGACGGCAAGCCCTTCGACGATGCCGCTGCCTTGCGCGGCCGCGCGCTGGTCAGCCCGGCGGCGGCGGAACGCCTGTTTGCCGGCGCGAAACAGCCGCTCGCTGCGGTGCTGGCGCTCGCCGACACGATGGGCGGCCGGCCGAAAGGCTTTGCACTTGCCACCAGCGCGCGCATCGAATCGCAGTCGACGCAGGACCGGGTGACCAGCCCCGAAGTCGTCGGGCGGCTGCCCGGCAGCGACCCGGCGCTGGCGTCGGAACATGTCGTGCTGATGGCGCATCTCGATCACATAGGCGTGTCGCCGGAGAAAAAGGGCGACAGGATCAACAATGGCGCGCTCGACAATGCCGCCGGCGTCGCGGTGATGCTCGAGGTGGCGCGCGCCTTCCAGGCCAGCGGCACGCCGAAACGCTCGATGCTGTTCGTCGCCAACACCGGCGAGGAAAAGGGCCTGCTCGGCGCGGAGGCCTTTGCCAATGATCCGGGCATTCCCGTCGACAAGATCGCCGCCGTCGTCGATCTCGACATGCCGCTGCTGCTCTACAATTTCACCGACGTCATCGCCTTTGGCGGCGATCACACGACGATGGGGCCGGTGATTGCCGACGCGGTGAAGGCCGCCGGGGTCAGTCTGTCGCCCGATCCGATGCCGGCTGAAACCATCTTCGTGCGGTCGGATCACTATGCCTTCGTCAAGCGCGGCGTGCCGGCGATCATGCTCGCCACCGGTTTCGGCAATGGCGGCGACAAGATCTGGGAGAGCTTCCTCAAGACCGACTATCACCAGCCGAGCGACGACATGAAGCTGCCG